>JAQSXU010000123.1 GCA_029256485.1 Clostridiaceae bacterium | reverse complement strand
TAAGGCTCTCAGAAAAATTAAGGAAAGTTTATGGGGAAGGACTAGTGGTAGAAAATATAGAGATGAATTAATTGGTACTTATGATAATACTTATAGAGCAGTTGAAAGAAGGATTGACCTAGAACGATATTTTAAGGATGTGATTTAATTGGAGAATAAACCTGTTTACATAACATTTGAAAAATTAGGGATTGTCATGTGTAAAGCAGATACGAAAAGAAAAATACTAAATCCTGTGTGGGATAAAATGTACATTGAAAGTGTTCAAATATTCTATAAGATGGGTTATGTTTTTAGAGATAAAGACAAACCTAAGAAATATTACTCTGAAGAAGAAGTTAAGGAAAAGATAATAGATAAATTAAATTAAATGAGCATCTATAGAAATATAGGTGTTCTATTGAATTCAACTTAATATTGATTATTACAATAAAGGAATTTTTATTGCTTTGAAGAACTTTATTATAAAATATAATAATTTTAAATGAGGTGATATTATGAATGATGCAATTAAAAGTATTATG
The DNA here is from genome assembly GCA_029256485.1 of Clostridiaceae bacterium. Next base: position 9,038 of record JAQSXU010000123.1, on the reverse strand, counting down.
CAAAAAGAACATAAGATAATGGAATATGTAAATTCAAATAATATGAATGATTCCTCAAAATTTCAGCAATTAATTAGTAGTTTTTCTAAAGATGAAATAATAGTTTTAGAATGTTTAATGCATGCTGGTAGAGAGAAGTATACCAAGTTAGAACTACTTGATTACAATACTGCGGAAGAGTTAATTGACGTATATTATAATACTATATTTTTAAAAGAACAGAAGGAATTTAATAAAAATATTGTTATTGGTAGAATAATTGATAAATTCCCTAGGCTATCTGAATACTTTAAATGTGGATTTCAATTAATTAATGATCCTTATGTCAGTAGAAATATAAAATAAGTTAATGATAAGTATGTATATAAACATTTGAATTTAATGGAATTATTGTGGCATGATTTAGTAACGATATAAAATATAATGAAAGGTGGATTACAATATGGTAATTACTGACATTGCTCCATGCATGAAAGTCACAAAAGAGAATGATATGAGTGGTATTGATATGTATATTGAAATAGGAGATCATATTAAAATTACTGACGATAAAAGCAACATATTTATTGGAAAATTATCATTTATAGAGTGGTCAAAATATGAAGAAGAGGATGACATGATTCACCTTGTACTTGATGATGACAATGTAATTAGAGGAGTAAGCTATATAGAAGATATAGAGGTATTATAGGAAAAACAACATAACTTAATATAAAAATTGATATGATAAAAAAAGGTTGTTATAGGGAAACAAATAGGTGCGAGCAAAATTATACTATAAAGGAGTATATTTAATTTGTGAGGAATAGCTTATGGAACAAACATTGTTAAGCCGTAAAGAGTTAGCAGATAGATGGAATCTTACAACCAGGACAATTATTGAATATGAACAAACTGGAATAATTAAAAGAGTTCCAAAGATTCAAGCTACAAGATATGCATTAAGACAAATTGAAGAAATTGAAAATGCAGGACTTGAATTAAACCCACTTTCTCCAGTAGAGAGAAGAAGATTAGAGAGGTGCATTGAAGAACTGGAGAGAGAAATTGATATGTATAAAAGAAAAATAGAAAATGCAAAGATTGCATTAGGTTAAATATGTAATACATAAAAGCATATATAGTAAAATGAAGAGTAGCATGTCATAAGGGGAATATGAATGCTACTCTTCAACTTTATATAATAGGGTAAATATTTATGAAAAAAAGTTTTATCATTAACTATGATTTTATTATAGTAATTTATTGTGTCAGAATAATGACAAATTAGAATTAATATCTACAGAAAGTTGTTTTATTAGAAATTATTTGGTCGTTACTTTCGGTAACTACCTTTTTGAATTTCTTCAATTCTTCGACCTCGAGCTTATAATAATGTTTGCCTTCAATAAATCTTTTTTCATTATTATTGAAATTATTCTATATGTTTCTGTATTCTATTTCGTTATTTGCTAAAATTAATTGTTGTTCCTGTTTTAATTTTTGGTTTTCTACTTCAAGAATGTTTATATATTCAATAGTTTTTAATCTTACAAGTGTACTTTCTGAATTTAAAAGCATTAAAATTCCATCACGTTCTAATTCATAACATGGTCTTTCTTTGTTTTGAGAATCGTAATATTTAGCCACCTTAAAATTTATGACGTTGCTTAATCCTAGTGTTTCCAACGTTTTTAGTTCAATTTCTATTTTAGCTATAAAATTATCACCAAGGGTAACGTTACCTTTAGTTAGAGTTGGAGCTATTCCTACTATTCTGCGTTTAGTACTTTCTTTGAGTGGATCGTAGCTATCAATCATTCTCATAATTTCTTTATTTTCTTTCTCTAACATTTCAGCCACTTCTCTGCTATCAATAAAAGCAATCCCCAAAATGCTTTCCTTATAGGTATGGGCTCAGAGCCTGCTCGAGCATTTATTAATAGTTTTTATCTGAATTGCAGTAAATATAGACTTTGCCCTACAAAATGGAGAAATATAAGACAATATCGTAAATATTGCTCTAAAATCAGAATTTGAAAGTAAAATATTAGAACTAAGTCTATATACTGAAAAAGCGATTTCTGAAATGCTTTCTTATATATTACTGGTTTGGTATATAAGATAATAACATAAAAAATCCGACTAAAATATCTAGCCGGATTATAATTTAAAAATAAGATTTTACGTTATCTTCTTCTAAGATAGAATTTAAATGAGAAAATGTAAATTGCCTAAGATTTTCAAAATTATGTTCATTTATTTTGTCGGTTAATTTCATATCTGTAGTATATTTTTTTACTATTGTATTAATAGCTTTTATTTTAGATGGAAATGGTTTGGAGTTTGGCCAACTTTCTAGATTTGCTTTAATTTCTAATAATGGCCCATTTGGTGGATCGATATCATATAAGCAAATAAGCCACATTATAGCGTTATGCAATTCTTTTGCCATAGGATCCCATAGTGCTCTAGAGGTTGGATTGCCATTAGCACCGCCTCCGCCATTTCCACCATTGTTTTCTTCCATGAATGGATTAAAAGCTGGAGGAACATTTGTTATATTGGCTAATTTAATTAGTTCTTTACCAGCGCCACTTCCGCATGTAATTAAATATTGCTCATTTGAATTAAATTTTGAAGTACATAAAAATTCATAATAGATGTCTGTTATAGTGTCTAGAGCATCACTCTCTTTTATTTGCCCTGGCAATAATTTTGCATGAGCAATTAATTGTAGATGAAAATTGGCAACTATATCAATTCGAACTTTGGTAGTCCTACATTTACGATGTGTTAAGGTAGGCATAAAAATCAGCTCCTTCTATATTATTATATTTAGATTATAGTTTTTTGGGGGATGTTTTCAAATTTTGAAAGGGATAAAAATAATATTTCTTATAGGGGATGGAGAATCAGATAAAAAAAGAATATGTAATAATATATTTTTGAGGTATTGGAATTAATTCAATGTCTTATATTTTTTTACATTTAAGAGGTATTTTGAGAAATATGTAGAAATTAATTAATTATTAGAATTAAGGGGGGAATAATAATGACAACATTTTTATTTTTATTGAGTTTAATTTGTTTTATTGCAGGGCTTATTAATCCTCAAAAAATCATATTTTGGAAACAAGAAAAATATAGAACTAGGAAAAATGTCTTTAAATATTTTGGAACAGCAACAATTATATTATTAATCTTAGTAGGAATATTTAATCAGAACAATTCTTCTAAGCCTACTACAGCAGTGGTAGATAATAAAGCCCAGACTGCTACAAGTAAAGATATAGAAAAGAAAATTGATACAACCGAACCAGCCAAAGAAGCAAAAAAATCGGGATGGGTACAAGAAAAGGGAAATTGGTATTATTATGATAATGGTGCTCCTAAGACAGGATGGTTAAAGGATAATAATAAAAATTATTACTTAAATTCTTTAGGTGCAATGCAAAAAGGATGGGTTAAAGATAGTGGCAAAGATTATTATCTTGATAACTTAGGGGTAATGCAAACTGGATGGATTCAAAGTAATGGGAAGTGGTATTATTTGAATTCTGATGGGTCCATGGCATCTAATACAACAGTAGATGGATATTTTTTAGCATCTAATGGAGCAATGCAAGAAAAGAGTTCAGATAATTTAAACACAAATACTAATACTAGTTCAAATATAACTTCTAGTGGTAAACAATATGTAGATTCAAATGGTAATGGACTTATAAAGGGAAGTGAGAATCATATATACCATATACCAGGAAGTACATACTACAGCAGAACTAAAAAAGTTGTACAATGGTTTAAAACTATTGAAGAAGCAGAAGCAGCAGGGTATAGAGCACCAGAAAAGTAAAAAGAATTATTTGAATTAAAGAGGAGAATTATGAATTATAAAGGTTGGATAATGAATATTTATGATAGATACAAATTAAAATATAAAGAAAGATATACATATGATTATATTGATAAGAACAGTTTCAAAAATTCTAATAAGTTTAGGGATCTTAATATAATCGGGAAAATACTGCTTATTTCTTACTTTACTTTTGTAATTGGTGGAGGAATATCTTATTTTATTGGACTATATTTAAATAGCCCAGTAACATCAGCAATTGGTTTAATTGCTGAAATTTTACCACCAATTCTACTAATATGTAATACTAAATATGAGCAAGATGAGTATAGGAAATGTGTACGTGTATTAAGAGAGGTTTTAGAAGAAGAGAATATTAAGACAATATCTGCAATAAAGAGGCTAATTGAAGATACAGCAGGAGTACTATATAGAATAAAAGATGGAGAAGTTAACAATTATATAAAATTAGTAACTTTTATAAGTGCTTCTGGCTTAATGTTTGGTGTAAATAATTATTTGAATAAGTTGGAGATAAAAAATAATAACGTAATTATTATAATAGAAATACTTATAATAATTGCTATTATTGGAGGGATAGTATATATACTAAGGATGATAGTTCCAGGAAGTAAATATGCAAAACAAAAAGAATTACATGAGATTTTGAAAATTTTATTAGTTTATGAAGAAGGAAGAAAAAAATGATATTAGAATTAAAGATAATCTATAAGAAATAATTAAACAGAATAGTAATAGTAGTTGGGAACAAAAGATAGTTTTATTATGGTTATTGCGTGATTAAAACATCTATAGAAATATAGGTGTTCTTTGATGTATTAGTAAATTTATTTATATTCCAAATTGATTAGTTGTTGTTTATTTATTTTATTCATAAAGTTTTTTTCTAAATAAACGCTTTTTTATTTTTGGCCAAGCTAATATTATTATAATTAAACTTGTACGTATATTTACTAAGGTTTTTATTATCTCCAATGTATTTTGGGTTATAGTCATCATAAAAAAGCACCTCGATTATATAGTATTACTAATTTTATTGTTATTAAAAGAAAATAATATTATTCAAATATTATATTTATATTTTTATTACACCAAGATATCAATATAAGTTATGTAGAAAAGTAATATATTATACAGGAAATGGAGAAATTTATGTTTAAGAGAAATGATGGAAAAGAATACGAAAGTCTAATTAAATATGTTTATGATGAATTATCAAGTTATAGTAAAAATGATATTAAAGTAGAAAGAAATATTAAGTTAGTGGGAAAATCCGGTTGTGAACATCAGATTGATGTTTATTATGAATTCTTGGTTAATGGAATAACTCACAAAGTAGTAATAGAATGTAAGGATCATAAAAAAAAGGTCGAGAAGATGCTAATTCAAGCATTTGAAAGCACATTAAATGACATAGGAGGATGTAATGGAATATTTGCTTCAAGAAATGGATTTCAAAAAGGGGCTTTAGATTATGCTAAATTTGCTAGAATTGAATTAGTTAGTGGAGGGGAGCTCCCATTACTAAGCAGGGTATTAATTAGAAAAATTGAAGAATTTTTGCCAGATGAAAAAGTTATAGGACAACCTTTTTGGACTATAATGGAAGAAGATGATGGAAGGTTGACAGGAATATACAATTTAATAAGTGAAAATACAATTGGGCTATTTACATCTAAAAAAATGGCAGAAGATTTCTGTATTGAGATAGGAGGAGTTGTTAGAGGAGTATCTCAAAAACATTTAAAATATATCATTCAAAATGGTTATAATTTTGGGTTGAATGTATGCCTATTCTTTTTAGATGCCAGCAATGGTTTTATAGTCGAACCTAGATTAATAGAAGATTATTTTGTTATATTATAGTGTTATTGTTTTTTTATAATTAAGTATAAAGGTAAAATATTTTTAAGTTTACAGTTTATAGGGAGGAATTTGAATAGTTTTATGTAATTAAATCATAAAGGGGGACAAGATTCATGGACAGAGAAAAAAATTATTTTAAGAATACAGATGCATTTATTTTAGGAAATAAGTGCCTTAGAGCACCTCAGAGAAGGGCATATAAAAGATTACAGGAAGAGTTCTCTAAAAGCAATAATTCACATAAAATAGTTGTTTTGGCAACTGGAGCAGGAAAAACAGGAGTAATTGCAATTGCACCATTTAAAATAAGTGATGGAAGAGTTTTGGTAATAACACCAAGTTTAGTAATAAGGGAAGGTATATCAGACGAATTTGATACTAGAACCGATTTTAATTTTTGGTCAGAAAGAAAAGTAATACTTGATGATACTAAACTCCCTAAGGTTTATAGGTATGCAGGCTATAATAGCGCTGCAGATAAAAAGAGAGTTAAAAAATATTTAGAAGAAGCAGATATAGTAATAGCTAATATACATAAAGTATATAATGGTAATTCAAATAAGCAGCTTATAAATTTGGTTGAAGAAGGTTTTTTTGATATGATTATTGTAGACGAAGCACATCATTCAGTAGCAGATTCATGGCTTAAAGCATTTGAATATTTTAGTGCTAATAAGATTATAAAACTAACAGCAACTCCTTATAGGGCTGATGAGAAGGAATTAGGAGGAGAAATAATATATAATTATGATTTAGCAGATGCTATAAGAGATTCTGTTGTTAAGAATATTGTATCAGAAGATTATACTACGCAAAAATTAGAATTTGAGGTTGATGGTGAAATAGTAGATAAAGAAACAGCACTAGATAAAATGGATAAAAATTGGGTTACAAGATCTGTAGCATATTCAGATGCATGCAATAGAGAGATTGTAAAAATGAGTATAGAAAGGCTTAATGAGAAACGTAGATTAGGTGGTGCTCATCATCAAATAATAGCAGTGGCTTGCGGAATTGAACATGCGAAACAGATAATGAATTTATATAACGAATATAATTTGAAATCTGATTATGTAGCAAGCGATAGACCAGATGAATCAGAAAAAGTAATTATAGAATTTAAGAAAGGCCAAATAGATGTACTTGTCAATATAGATATGTTATCAGAAGGATTTGACCATCCCAATATAAGTATAGCAGCAATATTTAGGCCGTTTAGAACATTATCTCCGTATGCACAATTTATAGGAAGAGCATTAAGGAAGATACAAGGAGATGAAATTAATGATGATATTGACAATATAGCACATGTTATATATCATAAAGAATTAGGATTAGAAGAATTGTGGAAATATTATACTGGACAAAAGGAATTAGCGAATCAAAAAAAAATTATAGAGATTGAATTTGATAGGGAATCAGAATCAAAAGAAAGAGTTATTGGCAATGTCATTTCAGAAGGTCAAATAATAGGAAACGTTGAGTCTTTTTTAAGAGATCAAATTGATGAAACATATTTTACTTCAATTAGAAATAGAATAAATGAAATAAATTCTGAGATAGAAAAGCAAATTGAAGGAATGAAAGAACTAAATATTCCTCAAGAAACTATTAATGAATTTAAAGAATTTAAAAGAAAACAACTTGATAAGGAAATTGATGATAAAAGGAATAAGTTAAGAGAAGAATTAATAAGGGAAGAATTAAATGAACAATATAAAGCTGATGTTATTGACCAAATATCAAAATTATATGATGAAACTTCAATAGATCCTAAAGGTGAAGAACTACCACAAAATACTAGTAGTGCATTTTTAAAAGGAACTATAACTAATGATGCATATATAGCAAAGTATATTAACCATAATATGAAATCAAAACTTAAAAGAGGAAAAGATGAATGGGAAACTTATGATTTTGAGCAAGCTAAGGAAATTTTGCCCACTCTTATAGAACGATTAAAAGAAAAAATTGAAAGGTTGTGTAGATGATGAATAAAAACATTGATGAATTGGCAAATCTAATAATGTATAGTGGTCAGAGTATTCATGAAGTTATTAATGAAGCAGTGAAGAGCAAAAATAGCATTGGTACAAATAAATTTAATGATGGTAGTACAGAACTAATAGTAGAATCAATTATTACTTATAATGTTAAAGTTGTAGATAGATATATTTATGATCTAGATGGAAAATTAATAAAGCAGTATATATCAATTAATGGAAAAGAAAAATTAATTTTTGATAAGTATAAGGAAATATTATCAAAAGTTGAAGAAAAAGAAAATATAGCCTAATTTAAAAATTATAAGCAACACTACTGATAGCTATGAAGAGAGGTAAACTAAAAAGAATGCTACTAGCATATGAAACTAGTAGTATTTTTCTATATTTGATAACATTTTTAATAATATATTTGATAAATTTTTATCATCTGATGGCAGCGAATTGAAGTATGACACTACATCAAATAATATATCGTGTAATAATTCATCATTATTATTACTAGCTATTATAGCGAATTCTTCTATTTGTCCAAGACTACAGACAGGATTTTTAATGCCTTTTGGATTACAATATTCTTGACACATTATTTCATATAGTGGAATATTCTCAGGACCAACTTTATCGATACATTCTATTCTGGTATTTGTACTGCCACAAGCACATGCCAATCTATATTTATGAAGTTTTTGATCTTTAACTATGTGAGGAGTCACCATTAAAATACCTTCTTTCAATTAAATATATATTATACTTTAATTAAAATATGAATGCAATATTTTGACTATATTTAAATTTTATTCAAAGTAATTAAAGGATTCATATAGATTACGGTCTATTTATGTATGTAATTATTTGAATGTAGATGAAGTTATTATATAGTAATATAAAAATAGAAATGATAAAATTCTTAAATAGAATTATGGCATTAATGGAAGTAGAGGGTAAAAGAAGAGAAAAACATGATAATGCATAAGATGACTAAGAGATGACCATTATCCAATTCAAAAGATATAATTAAATAATTTTACAAAATATAAAAAGTTAAATAAACCTAGTAATATAAGTATATTACATAACATTAGTAAACATAGTTAAATATATTAGAATATATAAAATTGCTCCCGCTGGGAGTACCAATGTATAATGAAGAATGGAATAATCCCGTAGGTAACTAAGAGTTACTTATGGGGTTTTATTTAGTTGTTTGTAATTTTTTGATAATAATTAAATTTCTGTTTAAGGAATATATAATACGAAGATTAACTTAAAATCTATTGAATATTAATCTAAATTATCATAATATATTTATA
>JAQSXU010000411.1 GCA_029256485.1 Clostridiaceae bacterium | reverse complement strand
TTCCATTCATTATGATTGCTTTAATTTTTTGATTTTTCATCAATTCTATTTTTCCATCATCTGTCTTTTTATCAAATTCTTTTTCTTCTATTGAAATTACTTTACCTATTGGTTTATCATAGAAACTTTCATTATTAGATATAAAGAACAAACTTATTAAAGATATTATTATTAATATTGCACCAAGCACTAATTTCTTTTTACTAAATTTATTTATTTCAGTAGCCCTAAAATTGAATATTTTTTTGATTAAATCTTTAGACATTTTCCACCTCGCTAATTTAATAATGCGTTTGCAAATTAACAATAAAATTTACATTTTAAAATTATACTCTTCTAAGTTTATTTAATCAAATATAACATACTTTTCTAGACAAAAATTAAAGGAACTCCTAAAAAGAGTCCCTCATAACATATATTAATTCTATCAACGGTCAATTTAAAATATAAGCTTTATGCTTCATTATTACTAGAATAAAGCTATGCAAAAAAGAAGCTTATTTTTTATTTTTCTTCTTCAGAATTTTTTTAATTCCTACCCCTAATAATAAAGCTGCAACTGGAAATTCCTACCCCTAATAATAAAGCTGCAACTGGAACTACTTTTAAAATCACTTTTCCATTTTTATTATTCTTTACCATAATGTGATATTTACAGTATTTATGATTACCTTCTGCTTCATTATAACAATTTTTAATTTTGCATTTCATCATTATCCCCATCCCCCAATTTATTTATGAGCTTTTTAATCAAGCTTTTTCTTTTAAATCTCTTGCTTTCAGATATTTTATTTTTTCTCGAAGCAATATTATCTGAATTCTCATCTTCCTCTAAATTAATATAATATGAATTTAATAAATGACTTTCATATTTGTCTCCGTACAAAAGCTTATGTTGCCAAGAATTTAGTTCCGTTTCTATTGGTAACCAATTATATATTTTATTATTTTCAATTAATTCATCTAATCCCTTTAGCTTTTCTATAAGATCGCTCATTTTTTCTTTTTCTATTCCTTGGGAAACTTTTAATTTTATTAAGGTTGTTATACCCTTTTTTAAATAAACATAGTCGTTACATAATTGATTAAGATTTATCTCAACGTTTTTTTCAGAATATTTTGCTGATCCAAATAATTTTTCTGAAAAAGCTCTTTCCTCCCACTCAGCAAAAAAACTTACTCTTTTTATATAATCTCTTAAAATACAATCTATTCCTTCATTTAATTTGGTTTGAGCTAATAGCTGAATTAATATTTTTCTTTCTTCATCCTCTTCTAAATAAGACTGTTCTATATCTGTTAATGCAGAAATTATCTTTGAATACCTATTATTGTGCTGTCCTTCTATTTGCTCCTCTGAGACCATCTTAATTGCTTTCAGCTTTGATTCCATTCTACTTACTTGTCGATTGGTCATCAAATCAAATATATCTTCTATATTAAGTTTTAACATATTTTTCTCCTTAATTAAATGACCTTTCAAACTAATTTTAGAGCTTAAATTAATTCACTCACTAAACCTAATTTGAAAGGCTATTTTCTAAATAAAATATAGCTCCGAATTATAATATTAATTTATTTATCTATCATTCTTCAAGCAAGGTCTCATGCTCTTCCCGCTTATAGCCATAGTTGATACATTATGTAAAAGCGCTGAAGTAGTTGGCTGTATATATCCTAATAGACCAAGCAGAAGAAGTGATGTATTTATTACGATTATATTTTTAAAATTACTATTTATCTTTCCCATCATTGCTTGACTCAGTAATCTTACTGTTACAAGCTCATTTAATCCAGATTTCATTAAAGTGACATCTGCAACTTCTTTGGCAATATCAGATCCATCATTCATTGCAATAGATACGTTAGCTGCTGCTAAAGCTGGAGAATCATTTATTCCATCTCCTACCATAATTACTTTGCGTCCTTCTTCTTTTAAGCTCTCGATAATGCTTGCTTTTTCTTCAGGTAGAACTTGAGCATAAAATTTATCTATACCTAATTCTTCACTTACTCTTCTAGCAGTTTCAGTCCCATCACCAGTTATCATTATGACATTTTTTATTCCAGTAGCCTTTAATTTTTTTATAACTTCCTTTGCCTCAACTCTTACAGGATCTTTAATGCAGATAAATCCTGCAATTTTCCCTGCAACTGCCAAGTAAATAACCGAATATCCGTTACTTTCCTTCTCTATTAACGTTTTATGCTTTTTTAATAATTTTATGCCTTCATCTTCAAATATAAAGTGTTCACTTCCTACTATAACTTTTTGTCCATTAATAGTTGAAGCTATACCATGGGCCACAACATACTCTACTTCTGCATGTTCTTCCTTATGGTATATTTTTTCTTCTTCTGCTTTTCTTACAATAGCTCTTGCTACACTATGAGGAAAATGTTCCTCTAAGCACGCAGTTGTCTTTAATACATATTCTCTATCAAAGCGATCAAATGGAACAACCTTAGCAACTTCTGGAGATGCTACTGTTAATGTTCCAGTTTTATCAAAAACAAGTGTATCAGCTTCAGATAAAGCTTCTAAATATTTTCCACCTTTTACTACAACTTTACGTGTTGATGCTTCTCTCATAGCTGAAATAACAGAAATT
>JAQSXU010000122.1 GCA_029256485.1 Clostridiaceae bacterium | reverse complement strand
GCAATACGTTCAACAATATTTTTAAGTTCTCTAATATTTCCTGGCCAATAATAATTAGTCAGCACATTAATTGACTCATCAGAAAATTTCTTATATATCCCGCATTTCTGATAAAGCTTTGTAATAAAATTATCAATAAGAAGAGGTATATCTTCTTTACGCTGCCTTAATGGTGGAATATTAAGATTAAGTACATTTAACCTGTAATAAAGGTCCTCTCTAAAGTTTCCTTCTTTTATTTTTTCTTCTAAATTGCAATTTGTTGCAGCTATAACCTTTAAATCTAAACTGATAATATGGTTACCACCAATTCTCACCATTTCATTTTCCTGAAGCACTCTTAATAATTTTGCCTGCATACTTAGCGGCAGATCCCCTATTTCATCTAAAAAAATAGTACCTCCATTAGCGAGCTCGAACTTTCCTATTCTACCATCTTTATTTGCTCCAGTAAAAGCACCTGCCTCATAGCCAAATAACTCAGCTTCAATTAAATTTTCAGGTATGGCTGCACAATTCACGCTAATAAATGGTCCCTCTTTTCTATTGCTTTCATTATGAATGCTGTGAGCAAATAGTTCCTTACCAACTCCGCTTTCACCAGTCAACAGCACTGAAAAGTCATTTTTAGAATAATTTTTTGCAGTTTCTATGCACTTTTTTCCGCAGTCACTTACAGTAAATATGTCTTCAAACTTATATTTTGCCTTATACATATCGGCTGCAGTTTTAGGCTTTATTTTCTCTGTTTAAGTTATATAGATAATTCAAATCATCAATTAATATAATACCTACTCCGCCTATTATTTCATTGTCATAAAAAAGCGGTATTCTATGGCAAATTGCCTTTCTCCCATCCTTAAAACAATGTTTTTGCGCAATTTCCGCTTTTCCGGTTTTTAATACTATAGGCAGTCTTACCATTGGATCTATTTCTGTTAAGTGTTTACCTTCCACATCTTTTAAAGTCAATCCCAAATAACTTAGAAAGGCTTGGTTCATTACAATAACATTGCAATTTGCATCCACAAAATTTATTGGAATTGGTATCTGATTGAATATAAGGCTTGTTATATATCTCATAATATCAGCAATTTCCTCTGAACTTGGCTTACTCTTTTTATTAATCACTTTCCAACCCTCCTTATTTCATAATAAAATATTATACCATTCAGTAATAATTATCAATATTGATAATTAGAGTAACATATTGTTACCTATAAAGGCTATAAATAGTGTTATTCTTAAAATCTTCATATAATAAATAACATTTTGTTACTATCTACATTCAGCAGCCAAATATAAAATCAGCATAATTCCAAGGTTTGAAAGCAAATTTTTATTGGCACAGCATTTGCTTTAAGTAATTTTAAAAATAATCTTTGGAGGTAATATTATGAATTACGAAAACATTTACAAAAGTAAAGTAAAAACAGTAAGAGAGGCACTTAGTCTAATAAAATCAAATGATTTTATATTTACAGCTCAGGCTGGAAGCGAACCTATTGAAATACTAAAAAATATTCATACTATTAAAGATAATGGTGTACGCGGTTGTGAACTTACAAATTGTTTTCCTATTGCTAACTATGAGTTTATTAAAAATCCCTCATACAAGGATGCTATATATGTAACTGGCTGGTTCTATACAGCTCCACTTAGAAACTCTCATATGAATGGTAATATAACATTAGTTCCTCAGCATGCTCACACTGCATTAACTAAAAGACTTTTTGCTGCAAATGGAAGGAGATTAGTTGTATTAGCTACATGTTCTCCTATGGACACTCATGGTTATTTAAGTCTTAGTCTTTCCTCAGTTTATGAAAGAGAATTAATTGACATGGGAGCACTGGTTATTGTAGAAGTTAATCCAAATATGCCTAGAACCTTTGGAGATACAATGGTACATATAAGCGAAATAGATGCCATTGTAGAAGTTAATTATGATGCTCCAGCTATACCAGCGGCAGCATATTCTGAAGTGGATAAAAAAATAGGAGAAAATATTGCAGAGTTAGTGGAGGATGGTTCAACAATCCAGCTTGGTATAGGTAAAATACCAAACGCTGTAGCTCATGAATTAAGAAATAAAAAGCATCTGGGAATTCATACAGAAATGTTTACTGAAAGTATGGTAGACTTAATAGAATGCGGTGCCTTGGATAACTCCATGAAATCTTTATATAAAGGTAAGGCCGTTGGTTGTTTTGCTTTTGGCTCTAAAAAGCTTTATGACTTTATTGATGATAATCCCTCCTTTATATTTAAAGCTGCATCTTGGGCAAATGATCCCTATGTAGTTGGCCAGAATTATAAAATGGTATCAATAAATACATCTTTAGAGGTTGATCTTACAGGCCAGTGTGCTTCTGAATCAATTGGACACTGGCAGTATTCAGGTACAGGTGGACAAGCTGAGACAGCCATTGGTGCTCAGATGTCCGAAGGTGGTAAATCTATAATTGCGCTTCACTCCACTGCATCATCCAAAAATGTTGACGGCACGATAAAAACTATATCAAAAATTTCTCCAATGCTAAAGGAAGGTACAATTATTTCTCTTTCCAGAAACGATGTAGATTATGTAGTAACAGAATATGGTACAGCATGGCTTAGAGGAAGATCAGTTAAAGAAAGGTTGGAAAAACTTATAAATATTGCACACCCTGATTTTAGAGATGAACTTCGCTTTGAAGCTAAAAAAAATATGATATGGTAAGTTAAATATATTGGAGGTAATAATAATGAAGGTAATTGGAATTTGCGGAAGTCCCAGAGAAGAGAGTAATACTAAAACTTATATTAATTATACTTTAAAAGAACTGAAAAATATGGGTTTTGAAACCGAACTTATCACTTTACGTGATAAAAAAATTGAGGAATGTACTGGCTGCTATGGATGTGTAAAAGCAAAGCACTGCATTATAGAAGATGATTTTCAGGAGATATTTCAAAAAATGCTTGATTCAGATGGAATACTTATTGGATCACCAGTTTATAATTCCTCTATAACTGCAAAATTAAAAGGGCTCCTTGACAGAGCCGGTTTTACAGGACGATGGATTGCAAACAATATGAAAAATGAATCTGATTCTTATCAATGGAACGGCACAGCTTTTTCGGGTAAAGTGGCCGCACCAATTACAGTGGCAAGAAGAGCCGGACAAAATTTTGCCTTTGCACAGCTATTGCTTTGGATGACTGTTAATGATTTTATCGTTACCGGCTCTCATTACTGGAATGTGGGAGTAGCTGGTACAAGCGGTAAATTAGATGCAGAAAATGATGAAGAAGGTTTAATAATAATGAAACACTTAGCACAGAATATGGCACATGTGATTACACAATTAAAAAAATAGATATTGCTTTTAAGTATTTAGCTGTTATATGGCTTCATTCGATACCTTAGAATACTTATAATCAGAAGCATGGTTCCCAGTGAAAACAGCAGAACTACATCCTTGTACAGATACTGCATTCCCACGCCCTTGGTTATTATTCCTCTTAAAATGTTTAAAAAATATGTTAATGGGAGCAGGCTGCCTAACAATTGAATTATTTTAGGCATTGCTTCCCTTGGGAAAACAAAACCTGACAATAAAACACTTGGCAGTATTATTAAAACGCTTAGCTGCATAGCCTGCAGCTGAGTTCTGGAAATTGTCGATATCAAAATACCTATTGCCAGGGCACAAATAACAAAGCCCAGTCCCAGAAATAACAACAGAGGCAGGCTGCCTTTTATAGGCACATTAAACCACAATAATCCTAAAGCTAGGGAAAATATAAAATCAAAAAATCCTATGAGAATGTATGGAACAAGCTTTCCCAGTATTATTTCGGATGATTTCAATGGTGATACTGTGAGCTGTTCTATTGTTCCTCTCTCTCTTTCTCTAACCAATGCAAAAGCTGTTAAAAGTACAGTAATATTTTGCATTATTAAACCAATTAGTCCTGGTATTGTGTAATTTTGATTTCTCAAATCTGGATTATACAATACCTTTGTATTAACTGACAAACCTCCTATATTAGGTTTAAAATAAAATTTATCATTGATTTGAGAAATTTTCTTCATTCCATAGCTTTCTCCTGCAAGTACTCCGCTGCTAAATGCGGTCCTAGCCGTTGTAGGGTCTGATCCATCAATAATCAATTGAACCTTTGGATTTTCCTTTTGCAAAAGTAACCTTGAATAGTCCGGTGGAATAATTAAAGCAGAATGGATTTCACCTTTATCAATTTTTTCTTCTATACTGCTTAAACTTAATTGCTTTTCAGTCATATTAAAATATCCCGTATTTTCAAAGCTTTTTATAAGTTCTCTGCTTTCAGTGGTATTACTTTGATCCAATACTCCCATAGATATATTTTCTAATTGTGTATTTACAGCATATCCAAATAAAAATATCATCATAATCGGCATCATTAGAGCTATGCCAAAGCTGGCTCTATCTCGCTTTAGTTGAATAAATTCTTTTTTCACTATGGAGATAAATCTTTGAAAGTTCATTAAAATTACCCCCTTTTAATTATTTTTCGCAGTTCATCAAAGGAATTTTCTACTTTTTCATTTGTACTTTTTTCAACATATTTTATAAACACATCTTCAAGATTATTTACATTCTCTTTTAAAATAAGTTCTTTTGGGGTTCCTATGGTCATAAGCTTACTATTAAAAATGAATGCAACAATGTCGCAGCTTTCAGCTTCGTCCATATAATGTGTGGTTACTAAAATAGTTATACCCTCAGAAGCCAGTATATATATCATTTCCCAGAACATTCTTCTAGAAACTGGATCAACCCCGGCAGTTGGCTCATCCAGCACCAGTATTTCAGGATTATGAATAAGGGCACAACCAAGGGCAAGCCTTTGCTTCCATCCTCCTGATAGATTTGCAGTAATATTATTTTCTCTGCCTTTAAGACCCGCCATACTTATGATGTATTTCTTTCTTTCATCTCTCTCTGCATTTGTAAGTCCATATATGCCTGCATAAAAATTCAAATTTTCATCTACTGTTAAATCTTCATAGAGGCTGAACCTTTGAGACATATATCCAATTTTTGCTTTTACTTTGTCCCTATGCTTTTCAGTATCATATCCAAGTACCACAGCATTTCCTGATGTTGGCTTAAGCACCCCGCATAACATTCTAATGGTAGTTGATTTTCCTGATCCATTGGGGCCTAAAAAACCATATATTTTACCCTTTGGCACACAGAAACTAATATTATCTACTGCAGTAAAATCCCCAAATTTTTTGGTTAGGTTATTTATTTCAATGGCATTCATATGTTTCTCCTTTTCTTATACATTAGTAATGAATTATTTTATTTCAACATCAACTAAAGTACCTGGAGACAGTTTGCTATCCCCTGACAGTTTAACCTTAACTTCAAAAACCGTGTTTTCTTTTTCATCCTTAGTCTGAGTATTTTTAGGAGTGAATTCTGACTGAGGGGAAATATAAGTTATTTTTCCCTGTCCAATTGATTTATCATTATAATAAATATTTAAACTATCATTTAATTTTACTTTATCCCTATTAGTCTCTTCTAAATAAATCTTTACATATTTATTTTCTGTATCCATAACTTTTAATATATTTGTACCTGGCTGTACTAGCTCTCCTTCATGTACAAAAACATCTGTTACAGTACCTTCCTTTGAATTAGTAATGATTCCCTTTGATATTTGAAGATTTGCAATATCAACCGCAGCCTTAGCCTGTATTACTGCTCCCTGTGCCTGTTTTTTTATGTTATCATCTGATCCTTCAGGTATACTATCATATTTTGCATTAGCTGATAAAAGTGCACCCTCTGCTTGTTGTTTTTGAAACTTATACATACTTGTGTCAATGTCTGCAATTTTGTCATCCTTTTTTAAGCTTGCGCCCTGTACAGCAGAAATGCTTAAAACTTTTCCACTGATATCGCTGGTTATGTAAAAACTTTCACATTCAATGGTACCAGTATATGTATTTTTTTCTTTGCTTACCTTGGAGCATCCATTTAAAATTAATATTAAACTTAATGAAAAAAATAAAATAGAAAATCTTTTCACTTATGTTACACCCCTTATAATATAAATTATTAATTACTTTTCCTTTTTTAACCTACTTACAATTATTATAAGTAATTCCACCACATAAATCCAATGTTTTAAAACAAAGCCAAGTCATAATAATCATTTATTTTAACTTCTTTAAAGTAACAGTGATTCTTGTTCCCTTTTCATCTTCACTTTCTACACCTATAGTTCCTTCATGGATATCAGCAATCCACTTTGCAATAGACAATCCTAACCCAGTTCCAGTTTTCTCCTTTGATCTTGACTTGTCTACTGTATAAAATCTGTTAAATATATTTTGTATTTCATTTTTCGGTATTCCCATACCTGTATCACTAATGGTTATTTTTACGGAGTTATCAATAGCTATAGAACTTATATCTATATTTCCTCCCTCATTTGTAAATTTCATACTATTATCAATGAAAATTCTCAGCATCTGCTTAATCATTTCATAATCAGCAAAAATCTTTACAGTATCATTACTGCTATTTGAAATAAAATGATTTTCGGCTATAAGCTTACTTTCTTCCACAACTTCATCTACTAATTGATTTAAATAAAATTCCTTTTTTTCTATCCTTTTAGTACCGCTGTCACCTTTAGCAAGAAACAATAATTTTTCAACTAAGCTAGCCATGTTATTAGTTTCTAATTTAATAGCATAAATTGATTTTTCTAAAGCATCCCTATCATCTTTTCCCCATCTATCTAATAAATTTGCATATCCTTGAATGACAGCTATAGGGGTTCTTAGCTCATGGGAGGCATCTGACACAAACTGAGTCTGTTTGTCAAAAGCTCCTTGTAATCTGTCTATCATCTTATTAAAAGTATCTGCCAGCCTTTTAAGCTCATCATCCGGTCCTTTTATATCTATTCTCTCTTTTAAGTTCTTTGCGCCTATATTTTCTGCAGTTTTTGTAATGTAATCAATGGGCATCAGCATTCGTTTACTTACTAAATATCCAAATATAATTGAGGCTATAATGCCTATTAAGTCACCCACAGCCATAAATGCAAATAATATCTTTAAAAAAGTATATTCTCTGTTCATATCCTTAACTATTTGAATATATGCGGTACCATATTTTATGTTGGAAGCTTTCACATTAACATATGTTATATGTTTTCCTTCATCCTCTATATGGATTACTTTATTATACGGTTCACTGATATTAATTTTATAATTAAAATTATCTGATGAATTAATGATTATACCATTTTTATCATATATCCTGATAAACATTCCTTCTTTAGTTGGAAAATCTAATAATATGTCCCTCTTGGATAAGTCAGCAGATTCATTTACTGATGTATTTTGATTTAATATCATAGCTTTGACATCTTCTACTTGTTTCGCTGCAGTTATATTTAAATAATATTTAATTCCATATAAGATAGATGCACTTAATAAAAGTAGTACAAGCGAAAACATAAAAGCATAAATCATAGTTAATTTAACTGAAATTTTAGCACTTTTAATAATCTTTAACTTCATAGTGCATCACCCTTTATTACATATCCAACTCCTCTTACTGTGGTTACTATTTTATTTTCAAAACCATCATCAATTTTACTGCGTATATATCTTATGAATACATCTACAACATTAGTATCTCCAATATAGTCATAGCCCCAAACAGCTTCGATTAATTGTTCCCTTGTAAGTACTACATTTTTATTAATTAAAAGAATTTCCAGAAGATCATATTCTTTTTTTGTTAGTTCAATTATATTATTTGCTCTTTTTACCTGGTGGCTTACCCTATTCATTATTAGATCATACACTTTAAGTTCATTACTATTTTTTTCTGTAGTGGTTTTTCTTTTAATAACACGTATTCTGGCTAATAGTTCTTCAATTGCAAAAGGCTTTGTTAGATAATCATCTGCCCCCATATCTAATCCCTTTACCTTATCTGTTATTTCTCCTTTTGCGGTAAGCATAATTATTGGTATTTCTGAGAACTTTCTTACCCTCCTGCAAATTTCCATACCATCTATTCCTGGTAACATTATGTCAAGAAGTATTAGGTTATAGCCGCCATTCTCTATTTCCCTTAATCCATCAACACCATTATTCTCCACATGAACCTTGTAACCTTCATGACTAAGCTCCATTTCAATAAACATAGCCATTTGTTTTTCATCTTCTATAATAAGTATACTATATTCCTCCATTTACTTAACACTCTCAATAGCTTTCTTTGCCCAGGAAGAATCTTTGTATATTGCCCTTCCTACACCAATAAGATCTGCTTTTCCTTCAGAAAGCAGTTGTTCAGCAGCCTTTGCCTGAGTAATGCCCCCAGTTAAAATAACAGGTATAGATACAACTTTTTTTATTTGTTCGGTAAGGGATGAAAAATATCCTTGCTCTGTAGCACTCGGTAAAACATATCCGCAGAATCCACCGGAAATATCTAAAATATCAACTCCTGCCTTTTCAAATTCAACAGCTGCAATTTTGCTGTGTTCAATAGTGCTTCCACCCTCCATATAATCAGATGCACCTAAACGCAAAAGTACTGGGAACTCACTGCCAACTGCTTGGCGTACAGCCTTTATAACCTCTAAATGAATCTTAATTCTTTCCATAACATCCCCGCCGTATTCATCAGTTCTCTTATTAGTCAATGGTGAAAAAAACTGGTTCAAAAGATATCCATGGGCAGAATGTATTTCTACGCCATCAAAGCCTGCTTCTTTTACGCGAAGGGCAGCTGCTCTGAAAGCGTTAATTATATCTTTAATTTCATCTTTAGTAAGTTCTTTTGGAATATTGCCCTTCCGTGGATTTTTTACTGCTGAAGGTCCCACAGGTTCATAACCTGTAATATCTTTGCTTGCTGCGCTTCCAGCATGATTAATCTGCATTACAGCTTTGGAATCATTTTCATGAATAACTTCAGCTAATTTCTTTAAATTTTCCACCACACCATCCTCAGCTGAAGACATCTGTCTTCCGTCAGCCTTGCCCTGCTGTGCTATAAAGCTGTGTTCTATAATAATAAGTGATATATATCCTCCCTTGGATTTTTCATCATAATAATTTAATATATCTCTGCTTACCTTCCCATCAGATTGGGACTTTGATGTAGCCATAGGCGGCATAACCAATCTATTTTTTAGGTATAACTTTTGATTATTTAATGGTTTAATTAAATATGACATTTATAACCCTCCTTATTTTTAATTTATAATATGTATTTTCAATTACTATTTTAATATTATAAATGATAAATACAAGTATACACTTTATATTGTTACTTCAATGTACTTATAATGAAAGCTTTT
This sequence comes from Clostridiaceae bacterium, assembly GCA_029256485.1. The sequence goes on along the minus strand of JAQSXU010000122.1, from coordinate 1,010 downwards.
CTATCATTATTAAAGAAACAAATGAAAAGCATTTGGAATACCTGGACATAATAATTAATGGAATAAGGTAATATATTCCTATCACCTTAATTATACTTTAATTAGAGGTGGTTAAATGAATATAAAGATTTATCCTTTTATTTTATTTTTACTTTTATCACTATTAAACATTATTTCTATAAAAAAACATAATAAATCTATAAGAATTATTACAAAACCATTATTAATGCCTACACTTTTACTTGCTTATTTGTATAATGCATCATGCCCCAGCAACTTTATAGTTTTTGCATTAATTTTTGGCTTTCTTGGTGATACCTTTCTTCTTGGTGATGGTATTTTTTTTACTGCAGGTTTAATTTCTTTTTTATTAGGTCATATATTCTATATTACAGCACTATTAACACCAATTTCTCTCAGTAAAATACCTTTTTATATTTACATTGTTATATTACCCTATTTAATTTATGGCTTTATTGTATACAATAAACTTTCCCCATTTCTAAAGTCAATTAAACTGCAGGGCCTTTTATATTTTATTGTATTGATTACTATGAGTTTTACCAGCCTTCTCCGTATATATAATGTTCATGGATACCAATTCTGGTTCCCATTTATAGGTTCAATACTATTTGTTATGTCAGACACAATGCTGGCATTTAATGAATTCAAGTCAAAAACTGCTGTGAGTGAAATAAGTATTATGCTGACATACCTGGCGGCACAGCTGCTAATTGTTTTAGGATTTATCAATTAATGCTTCTTTATAAAATCTACATAACTTTTTATTATACTTAATGTAATTATATGGATGCTATGAGGAGGCAAAGGAATGAGCATTAAAAAGGAGAAAATTAAGGTTTATGACATGACATGCACATCCTGTGAAACAAGGGTTGAAAAAGCAGTAAGAAAGTTATTCGGTGTTACCAACGCTATTGCCAGCTTTAGTGAGCAAAATGTAATAGTGGAATATGACCCTGATGTGTGTAATTTAGAAACAATTAAAA
>JAQSXU010000410.1 GCA_029256485.1 Clostridiaceae bacterium | reverse complement strand
AGGTAATACATTTGCAAACTGGAATGATTTGAAGACATATATTACTAACATTCCAGTTGAGCAAAAAGATTCATTTGTATTAGACAGAAGCAGTAAATATAAGAATGCTAATGTAAATGCTCTTAGTTTGAATGGAAATGTGAAGAAAATAGATGATGTAATTGAACAAGTAAATAGTGTTAATGATAAATTAAAGGAATGCTCAACCTCAACAAATAATCTTCAAAAGGATTCTGACTATAAATACATCAGTAATCTATTTACAGAGGATACTAAAAAAACATTAGATGAAAAATTAAAACTAAATGAGTCTCTTGTTGATGAAATAAAGGATGACTTGACAGGAAAAAATAAAAAATCATTAATTTCCACAATGCAAACTAATAACACTAAAAATGTGGAAAGCGTAAAAGATAAAGTTGAAGCTGTAGTTGAAAAGACAGTAGCAGATGATGGTCCTATTGATGTTAATCAAGTGTTAAAAATATTTGATGAAAATTATGTGAGCAGATTTGATGACTTAATTAAGAAAGTCGAAAATTTGACTAAAACTCCAAAAAGATTAAGTAAAGATAAAGAAATTTCAGAGCTTTGGGATAAATATAATAAAGCTAATGAAGATTTAAATAAAGTAGTAACTAAACAGGTTGATGATTATGGGAAAGCTGTAGAAACGTCACATGATGAAGCTGAAAAGCATGTGACTACAATGCAAGAAGACTTAAACAAAGGAATTCAGGCATCACAAAGTAAGCTTTCAGGTGCACTTCAAGATGCTAAAGAAACAAAGGAAAGTACTGCTAATTCTAATAAAGAAAAGTTAAATTCGTTAGCACACGTATTATCAAATTCAAGAGTTGGTACAGTAGAAAATACAGATATGTATAATTTTATGATTAATCCTGTATCTACAATAAAAACTGAAAATTTATTGGGAAAAGTATCTGAACTAGCAAAAACAAGTAATTATGATAAAGATATTGAGATATTTATATTCGTAATACTTAGTATTTCAACAATAGCAATTGGATTGTCAGTACGTAAAAGAAAGAAAAATATATTATAAAAATAAATTTAATATGAGTGAATGATCCAGTAAGGATTTCCGAAATAATTGAGATAGTCCCTATATAGTTTTTGAAAAATTATTATATAGGGATTTTATTTAAAATTATAACATTTGAAATTAACTAAATAAATGCAGGTGAGGGATAAGATGAGTCATAAATCAATAATGAGGCAAATTAGGAAATATGAAAAATTAAAAAGTGAAACTGAAGAAGAATTAAAAATATATGAGAAAAGATTAGAAAATTTACTTGCTTTCAAAGCAAGATTTATCTAAGGAAAAGAAGAGTTTGATTATAATATAAATCATAGAAGAGTAAGAGCAGAGAGCGTAGGCTCTATGTCAAAGCATATAAAATCCGTAGGCTCTATGTCAAAGCATATAAAATCAGGACAAGCATATTGTAAAGGCATGCTTGAGGATTTAACAGGAGAAAAATATCAAATGGCTATCAAAAATATTAATTCTATATCAGAGAGTATAGAGATAGTAATAAAATGTCTTGAAGAAAAAATTGAAGATTTGAAAGCACAAATAGCTGAATATGATAGAATAATAGAAGATTTATATGATGAACTAGATAGAGATGATGATTAGGGGGTAAGGAGATGGCAGCAGGACAAAATTCGGGGAATTTGATAGTAATGGATGCAGATTTCTTATGTGCAGCTCAGACGATAAATAAATGTGGAGATAAGTTTAAAGGAGTAATAGATCAATATAAGCAAATAATGTTCTATATATCAGCTCATGGGTTTGTAGATGGATTAATAACTAGTAATATACTAGAAATAGAAGAAGAAGTAGATAAATATACTCTTATTGTTGACGGAATAGTTAATCAGTCAAAAATGATACTTGAAAGTTTTGCTAAGGAAATTGATTCTAATGATAATTTTAAATATTAATACAAATACAGGGGAGTAAAGATTATGGAAATAAAGGTGAATTTATTAAATTTGGATAATGCAAAGAGTGCATTGTCTCAATTAAAAAGCGAAATGGATACAAATTTTCCTGATAAATTAATAAATATAAGTGTTGGTCAAGCATGTGACCAAGTTAATAACATGTATAATTCATTAAATAAAACAGAATTGGCGTTATTAAAATTAATTGAGACTACGCAAACATGTGTAAATAATGGAAGAATAGTTGTAGCTAAAACAGATACAGAATTAGGTAATATATATGAGAAGACATATTCAGGATATATTAGTAGTGGTATGCCATCTATAAAATAGGAAATGATTATAGTTTTGATTTAGGAATAAGTGCATATTATAAAATGAAATGAGGGATTTGATGAATAAATTTTTAAGAAGAGTAAGTGCGGCAAGTATATCAATATTATTAGTTGGGATGTGTGGAGGTTGTATGAATAAGGTTAATGATAAGAATCAAAAGGATTCGAGTAAAGTAGAAGAACAAAAGGAAAATGAAGAAAGACCAAAAGGACCAGAAGCGATAAAAGATAGGATTATAAGTTTTTTAAATAAAAAGTATGGAAAAGAATTTTTGCCTATGAGTCTGGTTGATAATGATTGGCAGAATGTTAATGATGAGCTATGGGTGTATCCTAAAGGTGGAGATAAAGATAAAGAGGCTTTTGCTGCATTTTGGACAAATGGAAGATGGAAAATATTATATCTGCGATAATTATGTAAGTTTGTTAGTAAGAGATGAATATAAAAATAGAATTAAAAAAATAGCAGAGGAATTTTTTCCGCAATGTAAGGTTGATGTAGCATTTAGTAGTTTTAGTTTTCCAAATAAATTTGGAATTAATACTAAATTACAGGATATAATCGATGCAGGTTCAGATGTGAAATATGACCCTACAGTTTATATAATGGTTGCTCCAACATTAGGAAGTGTTGAAAAATTTAATGAAAAAGCAGACTTATTTGTTCAAGAAATGGCAAAGAATAGGCTACAAGGAAGCCCATTAATTTATTATCTAAAAGAAGATAACCTTAATTTAACATTTGATGATATGGATTCAAAAACATATCAAAAAAGAAGGGAAATAACTATAAAGCAAGACTTTAGTATCGAAAATTAGAAATAGTTGATAAGGAGAAACTTATGTCACAAGAAAATTTATCAAATGAACAATTGGCTTTATTAGACTCATTAATGTATATTGATCAAGTTAAAGATAAAGATGGGAAAACAGTGGTTAGCGGAATTTCAAATTCAGACAATAAAGGGAAAACTTTAGGAAAATATCTTAATAGTATTGATATAAATAAATTGCCAGCAGCAACCAATGATACAAACGGCAATATATCTGGTGAAATAACAAGTTACACTAAAGAGGATTGGCAAAACTTAATAAATGCAGCTAAAAATGATGAGCAGTTAAGTAACTTAAAAATAAAAAGTACATTACCAGATCCAAATGGTAAACATGCAAGTGGAGCATGTTTTGTAGATGATAATGGAAATGCAACAGTAGCATTTAGAGGAACAGGACAATATGAGTGGCTAGACAATGGAAAGATGGCATATAGTGCAGATACAGAGCAGCAGGAATTAGCTAAAGATTGGGTTAATAGTTTAGGGTATGATGATATAACCGTTATTGGCCATTCTAAAGGTGGAAATAAAGCAGAATATGTTACGATTGCAACTGATAAAATTGCAAGATGTGTAGCATTTGATGCACCAGGTTTTGGTGAAGAATTTTGTGATAAGTATAAGGATGAAATTGCAAATAAGAAAGACAGGATAACTTTAATAGCACCTCAAGATGGTTATGTTTGTGATTTGTTTTTTAATATTGCAGGAATTACAAAATATTATAAGACTAATGGAGGAACTACATCAGACAAGGTTGAAGATGCACTTGATATAGTAGGAAAAAATTTAAATGGATTTTCAAAAGATACAATATTTTCTTTAATAGGCATAGGTATAAGTGGAGAACCTACATTATTAAAAATAATAGATGAGTATAATATAGTAACAGGTAATGCTAGTGAATATTGGGGGAATGCAGAACCTTTTCTAAAAAATATAGGAGTAATTGCAGGAAGAGCACATATGGCTAATTCATTTTTTACAATTCAAGGTGGAAATGCGGTATTTAATGAAGAAACTGTTCAAGATCCTGCTATGGCACTAATTCATGATTATATAAATTTTATGGTTAAAAATGTTTCAAAAGAAGACAGGAAATGTTTAACTAAATTCTTGATGGGACAATTTCAAGGCGGCAAAGAAATGGTTAATGGTGAGGTCAAGGATATTGATTTTGGTGAATTGAAACCAGAATTTGTACTTAGAATGGCTAACTTAACTTATTTGTGGGTAGAAACTTTAGGTATTCCAGAAGATGATAAGAAAAAGTTTAAAGATGAACTAAGTAAATTTTTAAAAGGTAAAAAGAGTGCAGCAGAATTTAGTGTTATATTATCAAAAGTAGCTAATGAATCACATAAGACTATGCTTCCAAGTTTAAAAAATGACATAAGAGATTTTACAAATGTTTCAAGAGAAAATCTGATTAATTTAATAAAGGATGTAGAAGGGGATAATCCATTAGAATATAATAAATGGCCTCAATGGGATGCGGTTGATGATTTTACTAGAAGGTTATTACATATTGATTACCAACATAATCAAATTAATAAATACTATGAATATTTGATTGAAAAAAATAATTCGAGTATA
>JAQSXU010000409.1 GCA_029256485.1 Clostridiaceae bacterium | reverse complement strand
AAAATATAAATGAATTTAATAAGGATTTAATGAGAATTTAAATGAAATTTTAACAAAATCATAAATATACCCATATGCCTATGACAACATTTTAAATTTTATGCTGATATTTCAAATTATTATAAATTTCTGAAGTGTTTGATTATTTTATTGTTTACAAAATTTACCGCATTTTTTTAATTAAATTAAAACTAAGCAACTAGAAAAAGTTTACTATGTTGATGGGAGTATTTGGAAGAATTATAGTACTATGAACTGATAATTAAGAATATAGAGAAATGATGGAAGTAAATGGAATGATTGCAAAATGGAAACAAATTACCAAATATATATGTAACATTAAGGGATTTCTTGATGGTAATACTGTTTGCATTACTCATTTTTTACTATCCTCTCAAAGTTATATTTTCAGCATGGTTAACGAAATATACTGAAGCTTAAAGTATATGGCACTGTTTTTTCCAATGTGCGTATTTGAAGGAAAAATGGCATTACTTATTAATACATACCTAAAGACATTGAGAAAAAAAATTGATGCTTAAAATTAATTTAGTGTTACTTTCTTTAAGTGTAATGATTACTTTTGCTAATACTGTCTTTATTAGAAATTTAAACTTTGCAATTACTTTAATTGTTGTTTTATTGGCATTTAGATGTGCATTCGCAGAGTTTTGTTTAGCCATTATTCTCAAAATTTCATTATATAAAGATATAATCATAGAATTAATACTGACACTGATTTTTATATTAACAGAATGGCTTATAAATTCTTGGCTTTCAGTTTTTGTATATTCGATAGCATATATAATATATTTGTTTATAAAAGGGAAAGACATCACAAAAACAGTTAAAAATACAAAGTTATTAATGAAAGTATAGAGATATTATTGTGTGACAATTTGGAAAGTACACAATAATATCTAACATAAGATATAAAATTAAAGCTAAATGATACGGTTGTTGTTTATGCTAAAGATAAGGCTTTTATATAATAAGAATTTGTTTCATTTTTAAAGTAAGACTATAGTATTAACCAAGAAACGGTCTTCGTTTCACTCAGACCATTTCTTGGAGGGATCCCCGAGGGAAAAGCGGAGTGTAAATTTTCTTAAGGAATTTTCCATTGCATTTTGTTTAGCTTTTGGTGGTTCTTTCACAGAGGTTATATTCTTGAAAAAGAAAGAGAATTAACTTAATTTAATTTCTGTCTTTAAATTGCTTTTTATAGAATTATAGGGTATTTTGAATTCAGCATGGTCTCCTGCTGCATGTGCTACCCCTATACCAATAACAATGCCGTCTTTTGTTAAGTAACAGTGTGTATAAAATGGATTCACAAGTCCATTAGGCTTATCTGATTGTTCTAATGCAGTTTGTAAGTCTCTATCATTATATATTCCAATTGTATTATTTATATCAGATTGTGTTAGGGTAAAGTCCTTACTCCAAGGTACATAATTTCCCTTTCTAAAAGCATTTACAAGGCTTTGATTTATTGTAACCATGTCTGATAACTTCAATACTCTTACATTATTTATATCTACATTTGTTGTATATAATTCATTATTAGGATGAGCACTATTTTTCATATTCGATTGTCCTAAATATTTAATACTCAATATATTAGAGCTTTGCAGCTCTATAGAGTAAATAACATCTAAAGTTAAATTTTCAATAGGCTCCTTATAATCTGGTAAAATTCCAGTTTTAATTGCAACTGTTAAATTGTACCCGTCTATTACTGAATCTTTAATTAACTTGTTTATTTTTTCCTGCTTATTATCATCACCTAAATTACTTATCTGTGGGTATTTAAGTGTTATGTTGGCAATTTTGTAGATGTTTTCAGTTACATTGTATGAATTAGACTTTTTATCTGCTGCTTTTTCATTGCCTGTACTATTAGTTTTTACTCCAGCTGCTGTTATATTATCACTTTTAGTATTATTAGATTTATCATTTGATTGTTGTGACTGTGTTAATGTGTTTGATTGATGGTTAGTTTGTTTATTACTGCAGCCTGATTGATGGTTAGTTTGTTTATTACTGCAGCCTATCATTGTAATAGTTATTATAATGAAAATAATTGAAAAAAACTTTCTGTTCATAATATAACTCCTTAACCAAATATTAGTTCATATGTTTATATATTATAACATATTTTTATGGATATATATCAATATCATCTTCTATGTAACAAACCTCATGGGGAGCTGGTAGTGAGGCGAAAATGGGACATTTGATGCAAAGAAGAAAAATTTGGAATTGAAAGAAGAGAAATAAATTAAACAGATAAAAAAGGCTGGCGATAGCCAGTGGATGAGCTACAGGAATTTATAGTAAATAAGTTCCTGTTTTATATTTACAAGTAATGATCTTTATCTTTTCCAGCAGCTTTACATAAAGCCAAAACTAATATTACTGTTATTATGATAAATAAAGATATTAATATATAAAATATCATTTAAACAAAATCTCCTCACAAATAAGTATAATATTTACCATATATACAAAAAAAGTATTTTCTATACAATAGAAATTCATGTTTGAATTATATACAAATTTGAAGTTCCCCCTCCGGGGAAGTGAACATTATACTATTCACTATACCTTAAATGAATAACCTTTTCAAATCCTTTCCCATATAAATATACAAAAGTTTTAGGCACATAAATAAACACCAATTTTTCATTGCCATTAGCAGTTTTGGTTTCTACCACTGACCATTTTTCTGCAGGTCCATGAGAGGAAACATCAGTCTTTACTCCTTCATCAGCGTAGGGAAGAAAGTTTTTTGCCGTTTTGGGAACCCAGAAAAATACTCTATAATGAGGCCATCCATCACTTCCTATTATTGTGTCATACGCTGGAGTACCTCTTTTTTCAACTAGGTTACTTATGCTTTTTTCCCTAATAGGCGCTGCAGCTTTTGAAGCTGAAGGCTCTTTAAAAAGAGAAATACTTACTAATATAGTAGCAATGCAGAGGAATACTTCTATAGATAAAAAAAACATCATTATAATAAAGTTTTTATGCATTTTAATCATATGTAAAACCCCTTAGATATTTTCCTATGTGAAACTTTATCTA
>JAQSXU010000121.1 GCA_029256485.1 Clostridiaceae bacterium | reverse complement strand
GATAAAGCTAAAGAATTAAGTACAGAAATAAATAATCCTGAAAAATATTTGTTTAATATTTATGAGGGACAATTTAAGGGATATCCATTATCTATAAGAGTTTTAATGTATTCAATATCTAGGTTAATAAAACAAAAAGATATTAAAGATGCTAATGGTAATTTATATCACTTTAAAATTCATTCTCTTCGTCATACAAGAGCTAAGGAGTATGTAGAGCAGGGTATGGGCATAAGTGTAATACAGCAGATTCTAGGCCATCAGAGTCTTCAAATGACAGTTCATTATGCGACTATAAGTGAAAATGTATTATATGAGAAATGGAAAAAGACTGAGGATTTAGATTTGTTTCGAGTTAATACTGAAACAAATGAACTTGAACAAGTAAATTTAGATTCTGAAGATGGTCAAAATCTTGTAAGATATGAATATGTTAAGAAGAATTTAGATGCAGTAAAAGTACCATTTGGAGTATGTTTTAAACTGGCCAAATTACCATGTAAGCAGCAAATGAATTTTTGTTTGACATGTGCAAGTTTTTGTACAACAATTGAGAATATCCCTGAATATGAGGAAGAGATAGAAAATGTCAAGAAACAGATTAATATAAGTGAAAAATTTGGCCGAGAATTATGGGCTGAAAAGAATAAAACTTATTTGAAATTACTTGAATATACACTAGAAAAAGTTAAAGAACAAAAAATTGTTCATAAGAACGGTAAATCAAGGGAGGATTCATAATGGCAGATCATACTAAAGGATTAAAAGAATATGCAAAGCAAAAAACTAAATTAACCTTAGAAAAAGTTGATAAAGCCATTAGGGAGCTTTCTTTGAAGGGAGAAAAAATTAATTTTAACAGTGTATCTCAAGTAAGTGGTGTTTCTAAGACATTTTTATATAAGAATCAAGAAGTAAAAGAAAGAATTGAAGAACTTAGACAGAAACAAGTTGATTTAGAAATGAATAAACATGTTAAATATGATAAGACAGGTAAATCAAAAGATATTATCATAATGGCTAAGGATCAAAAGATTAAGGAATTGGAAAATCAAAATAAGAAACTTAAAAAACAATTAGAAATTTTAAGAGGGAAATTATACGAGAAAATCTAATATTATTAACTCATAATTGTAAATTGTGATTAGATTATTAAAAATATAAAGTATAAAAATGATCTTAAAGTAAAGTGCGATAAGATTATTTTAGATAGGAGAATAAACAATGTTAAATGAGAAAACTAACACAGACCAATTTGTTAGAAATTTAATAGATGATATAGAAGTTAAATATGATGAACAAACTTCATCAATAAGGGAAATACACGAAGCTTTAAAAACAGCAAGTAAAAAAAGAACTGGGAAAGTAGGAAAACCAGAATTTGTTTTTCTTTCTAAAGAGTATCTAATTGTTGTTGAAGATAAAGTTGATATTGATAAATTAGTAGTTTATACAGAAGATAATAAAATTAGCAAAGAAACAAAGGCATTACAGTGTTATGCAGTAAATGGTGCCGTCCATTATGCGAAACATATTGCATTGAACACATCTTTTAAAAAAATTTTTGCAATCGGTATAGCTGGAGATAGAAAACACCATGAGATAAAGCCATATTTTGTATCAGAGGATGAAGTCGTGGGTTTGACTAACTTAGAGACATTTGAAAATCTAAGACCGTCTAATATTGAAAGATATTTTAAATTGGAAGTTTTGAAGGAAGTTCCACCAGAAGAGATTGAATTGCGAGACATTATTACATACTCGAAAGATTTACATGAGGATTTAAGAAACTATGGTCAATTGTCTGAACAGGAAAAACCATTAGTGGTATCTGCGATTCTTTTAGCTATGGAAGATATCAATTTCTCGATCAATAGTTTAATTGGCAATGATATTAAAACGGATGGGGATAAAATATTTGAAGCTTTGAAGAACTATTTGGAAAAGGTTAAAGTGGCTCCTGATGTAAAAAAGCAGGTTATATTAGACCAATTTACTTTTATTAAAACGAGAGTTCAGCTAAATAAAGTAAATAATACTTTGGGCAAAACACCATTGAGATATTTTACTGAGAGCTTGGATACAAATATTCGCCATGCCATAAAAAGCAATATAAAAGAGGACGTATTAGGTCGTTTTTATGGAGAATTCGTAAAATACTCTGGTGGAGATGGAAAAGGTTTAGGCATTGTATTAACTCCAACTCATATCACTGAATTGATGTGTGATTTGGTAGGAATTAAGAGCATGGACGTGGTGCTAGACCCCAGCACTGGTACTGGAACATTTTTACTATCAGCCATGAATAAGATGATTGCTCAGGTTATTAATCAAAATGACATTGAAAATATCAAGCGGAATCAGTTACATGGTGTTGAAATTCGAGAAGATTTATTCACCATTGCCACTACAAATATGATTTTACGTGGAGATGGTAAAAGTAATCTTAGAAGAAACGATATTTTTTCAATGTCACAGGAAGAAATGGCTAAAATAAAAGCTACAGTTGGATTAATGAATCCACCTTATTCACAAGCTAAGACAGAAGATACGCAGCATTTATCCGAATTAAGCTTTATTTTAAAATTACTCAATAGCTTAGAAGTTAGAGGAAGATGTGCCGTAATTGTTCCTCAGTCAACCATGATAGGTAAAAATAAAAACGATAAAAATATTAAAAAAATAATTTTAGATGGGCATACTTTAGAATCTGTTGTTACCCTGAATAAGGATACATTCTATGGTGTTGGGACGAACCCATGCATTGCAGTATTTACAGCTGGAATCCCACAAGACGAAGAAAAAAGGGTCAAATTCATAAATTTTTCAGACGATGGTTATAAAGTAGTTAAGCACATTGGATTAGTTGCAACTGAGTTAGCAAAAGACAGAAAAAAACAATTATTAGATGCTTATTTTGACAAAAAGGAAGTACCAACATCCTTCATGGTGAAATCCAACGTTACTGCTGAAGATGAATGGCTTCATAGCTATTTTTATTACAATGATGAAATACCAACTCTAGAAGATTTTAAAAATTCAATTGCTAATTTTATGACTTTTGAATTTAATATGAGAGCACATGGTAAAGGATATATATTTAATGGTGGTGAAGCGAATGAATCTTAGTGACATCGAAAAGTTAAAATGGAATGACTTTGAAATATCCGAGGTATTTGATGAAGTCAGAAGTTCTAAATCACAAATTGACAAAATTAAATTGAAAAATAAAATAGGTGTTGTTCCATATATCACAAGGACAGATAGAAACAATGGAATTGATTCATTTATTGGAGAACAACCAGATTTTGAAAAAGACCCTGCAAACTCGATAACAATAGGATTAGACACTCAAACTGTGTTTTATCAAGCTACTTCATTTTATACAGGACAAAATATACAAGTCATTAGGGATGCAAAACTTACCCAAAATATCGCTTTATTTTTAATTCCGATATTAAAGAAGCAACTTGAAAAATTTAGTTGGGGAAGTAATGGGGCGACTCTTACAAGATTAAGAAGAACAAAAATGGCCCTTCCGATAAATGAAAAAGGTGATATATTTTGGGAATTTATGGACGGCTTCATAAACAGTTTAACTGAGAGCATAAAGGAAAGTTTTCCTGTTACTGAAACAAATAATATTTATGATTATAGAAAACTCGAAGAAGTGGAGTGGAGTGGCTTTAAGATAGGGGAATTATTTCATTTACATTCTGGTAAGTCTAAAGGATTAAATCACTACAAAGAAGGTGGTATTATCCCTTATGTTGGTGCAACCAATAGAAATAATGGTGTTCTCACCTTTGTGTACGAAAAAGAGAACACTATATCAAAAGGTAAGTCCATAGCATTTATTCGAAATGGTGAGGGTTCTATGGGATATTCCATTTATAAAGAAGAGGATTTTATTGCTACTTCTGATGTTTCTGTTGGGTACAATAAATATTTAAACCGATACACTGGAACTTTTATTACCACGATCGCTGATAAAGTTCGAGGAAAGTATAACTTTGGATATAAACGTAGTGCTGCAAGATTAAAAAGTGAAATTCTTCAGTTGCCAATTAAAGAAGATGGTAATCCAGATTGGGCATTCATGGAACAATATATGATAAGAATTGAAAATGAACTTATGAAATAATAATATGAATTATAAACAGATTATACAGAAATAAATTATAGACTACATTGTTTAGATGCTATCTATTTGCAAAAATAGCCATAATAAGGGACTTATACCTTGTATACGAGATATAAAAAGGAACTTAGTAAGATATGAAGAAAAATATCTTGATAATTTAGGATTATATAATAGTAGTGATAGAAGCAGTGGGGCAACTGGGAATATCATAATTAGAAATAAGGATAATAATGAAGTCTATGAATCTGTCTAAGTAAAATTTGATATACCAATTGATTACACAATGGTACAAGATGTCTATAACAAGGTAAAGAATAAGAATGTGCAAAGATATTATATTTTAAGTACAGTAGAGCCAATACAAGAAGATATTAAAAAATTAATGAATCAATAAAAAAATTAGAGAAGAACACGGATGTCAAATGATAATTAATGGAGTATTTTCAACTATAAAGTATTACTTAAGATTATTGTAAAATATCGATAAGTTTATGTAAAATTATGTTCAAGGATTACAAAATGATGATGAAATTAATTCTGAACACAAGATTGCATGGAATAGAATTTTACTTTAAAGATTATAAATAATGAAATTAATAAAGAAATTAATAAAGAAATAATAAGAAAACTTAAGTTACAAATATATTTTCTAAAATTATTGTTAACTATTATTTGAAGTTAATACAATTAAAACGAATAGTTAACTTCATAAATATACCATTATTTTTATAATATAAAATATGTTATACTCAATACAAAATATTGAGAGGAATGGTATATTACAATGATTACACCAAAAGTAATAGTATCAGGAGTTTTAGATATATTTAATGATTTACCTTGTTATGTTCTAGATAATGGACAAAGAGTATTTAGGTTAAGTAATTTAACTAAAGCTTTAAGAGAAAAAGAGCATGGAAAGTTTGGTAATTATCTTGCAGCATCTAATATTGTTAATTATTTACCTGATAGACTTAGGCCATTAAGTGATGAGACACATGACAGAGTACCCCAAGGTACATTAGAATTTGAATGTGATGGAAAAATAGAAAAAGGCTATAATTGTGAAGATTTTATGGATGTATGTAGTGCTTTTGTAACAGCTAATTTGAATAATGAAAAATTATCTGACGCTCAAAATGAAATAGTTAAAAATGCTAATAAATTTATTTTGGCCACAGCTAAAATTGGTATTGTTTCTTTAATTGATGAAGCTACTGGATATCAGAAGCAAAGAAAATCAGGAGAATTACAATTAAAAATGAAATATTTTTTAGTTGATGAAAATAGTTCTGCTAGAGAATGGGAGAAAACTTTTCCAGATGAGTTATGGTATCAATTTGGAAGAATTACTAATCATAAAGGTAGTCTTAAATTAAGACCTAAATATTGGAGTAAATTAGTGAATGCCTTAATATATGATTTGTTAGATAGAGATATTGCTAAATATCTAAGAGAAAATAAACCTCCTAAATATACTGGCCAAAAATATTTTCAGTGGTTAAATGAAGGATATGGTGTAAAAGAATTAACACAACATATTTGGCTTATGATAGGTATGGCAAAAACATGTGCAACTTTAAACGAATTGAGAGCTTTATCAGAAAAGCAATTTAATACAGTTATTAAATTCAAGTGATTTAAGAATTTATAAAAAATAAAAATATTTAAAAAGATAAGATTATGGATAATAATACATAGGAAAAATTAAATACAAAGGAGGACATATGATTAAAGTTGTTTATTTTGACGAAGGATCAGCTACAGATTACCTGACAATAAAAAATGGTGGAACATTAATAATTAAAAATGATAAAGTAAAAGAAAATAAACATAAAGAAGAGATGGAAATTGGTGGCAAGTTACAATCATTATTTAATGTATTATTTTTAAAAGGTGATGCGTCAATTAAAAGTAATATCGGTGCGAGCCATGCAGGAGAATCGTTAATAAAAACATCTATTTCAAATAGTATCTTGTCAGATTTTTTTGATATGCTTAATGCTAAAGATAATGACAAAATAGAAAAATTGGAATATTATTCTGTTATTGCAGTTGAAAATTCAATTGCATATTTTCAAACTATAACTCCTTATCTTTCAATGACTGATGGTAATGTACAAGTATCAGAAGATTTTGCATTACAAATGAGTAAAATGCATGAAACATTGAAATCTAGCAAGGGTTATTACGAACTATTAGCAATAAACAATAAAAAAAAAGATGATAAGAAAATTTTTAGATTTAATAATGAGGCATTTAAAAATAATTATGGAATAGTTGATTTAACACAAATGAACCTTGTTTTTCATGGCATTAAAGTTGGAAATTTATATGAATCAAATTTAGATTTTACTAAAGCATTTGATCAGAAAGATGATGATGAAATTATTGTAGATATTAATGATATTGGGGTTATTAAAGAAGATACAGAATTACCTGTCTTTGATATTATATTAGCTGGAGTTGAGTAAATGGAAAAGATAATTATTTATTATGGGCCACGTGTAGGATTTGAAAAATGTATATCAAATGAACATGAATGTTGTACATTTGATTCTCTTATTCGATTATCTGAAAAAAAAGATATTGATTATAGCGATTATATAAGAAAAAATAGTAATTTGGTTGCTTTCTCTATGTCATACTCAGGAATCACAGAAAGTGCTGAACAAAATTTTGCGTCAATATTACGTGTATTTATAGATTATTTTGAGTATATTTATTTACAAAATCCAACTGAAAATATAAAAAAAGAAATTGAGAGAAGTTTTGACAAAGAAGAAATTGAAATAAAATATTATGATTATCCTATCATAAATAAAGATAATATTTTTACATTAAATAACAATTTTGATAATGAAATTATTGGTCAAAAGCATGTAAAAAAAAAGCTACTTTCAATTTTTTATAATATTTATAGAAAAAAGAATGAAGATAAGCCAATTGTAATAATGTTTTATGGTAGCTCTGGTGTTGGGAAAACTGAAACAGTTAAATTCTTATCCAAAATATTAAATAGGGATGGAAAATTATTTAGAAAACAATTTTCTATGTTTCAAAATAATGAATTTGGAAATTATTTATTTGGATCAAAACATAATGAATCTAGTTTTGCAAAAGATTTATTGGAAAGAGAATCAAATGTAATATTGTTAGATGAATTTGGTGTAGTTAATCCATTGTTTTTTAGTGCATTTTATCAATTATTTGATGAAGGAATATTTGAAGATAAAAATTATAAAGTAAATTTAAAAAATGCGATAATAATTTGTACTTCAAATTATCAGACTCCAAATGACATAAGAAAAGCATTAGGTGATCCAATTTTCTTTAGATTTGACAAATTAATTAAATTTGATGATTTGGGCGTAGAAGATAAAAAAGAGATAATATCACGAGTGATAAATAATGAATATATGAAATTAGAAAAAAATGAGAAGAAAATAATTAATCTTGAAGAATTAATAAACAAGTATAATACTTCAGTACAACGATTTTTAAATTATAGACAGATTGAATCATTAATTAAGGATGATATAAATAATATATTAGTTAAAGTATTTCTTGAAAATAATCAGGAATAATTTTAAAGAAATTACAACCTAGTATTTGATGATGATAAGAGGTCGATTTGTTATATGTATAAATAAAAATTAGCAAAAATCAATAATGGGTTATTATTGATTTAAAGAAGGTATAAAAAAATTCTAACAAATTTATATTAACATATTAATCAAGATATAAATATAAAGGGAAATAATATTTATGACAAACTAAAGCAAATTTTTATAAAATAATATCAAGAAATATAAAAAACGTAATTAAAACTATATGTATATTTCGACATTTTATATTGAAAAATATAAATTTATATGTAATAATGATAGATAAGTAAATAGAAAAGCTAGTCTCTGCCAAGATTAGCTTTTCTTGTATGGTATAATGCAAATACGAAATACCAATATCTTCAATTGTATTATACCACTTGCTTATATACAAATCAATCTTTCGTATGAAACTCCCGCTTTCTTCGTAAAGATTATTAAAATTATAAGGAGTAAGGATAATGAATAAAAAGTATTATGAAAATTTAAAAGTAAGGTGCTTAAAAATTGATCCACTAGTTCAAGGATCTCTTCAAATTAAAAGAGTAAATAATATCGTTGAAAATTTTGATTCAAAATTTGTAGGTATTATTATAGTGAGTAAAAGAGCAAATGGTGAATATTTTGTTATGGATGGGTTTCATAGGAGTACTGCATTAAAGAAGTTAAATATAGAAGAAGTATTTTGTGAGATACATGAAGGGATTACATTGGAAGATGAAGCTAATTATTATCTAGCTCATAATAAGCACAGAAAAAACCCAAGAGCTGTAGATGATTATAAAGTAAGTATCACAGCAAAGGTACCAGAAGTTATAGCTGTGGAAAATATATTAAGAGAATTAGAAATAGAAGTATCTGAAAGTGGATTTCGTAGTCCAAAGACAGCATTAGATATATACAAAAACTATGGCATAGATATAACTAAAAAATGTATAAAGTTATATGCAGATGCTTGGGGAAAGAAGACTCTAATTGGCAAATACTTAAAAGTACTAGCAAAGTTTATTAAAATCAATGAAGAACAAATAGACATATCAATATTATCTAATAGTATGAAAAAATATAAATTTTTAGAAGTAGATGAAAGTATCAATCAGATGTTGCTTGCTAAAACAGTAACAAGTGCTGTAAAAGGTTTTGAAAGTTTGCTTTATTATATGTATAATAATGGTCTACCTAAACATAAAAGACTTGACTACATTCCAATAAAACTGAAGGTGTAATTGTATGAAGCGTAGTAAAATTATTAGCATTATTCCTAAAGAAGGTAGAACAAATATAATAGAAGCAAGGAAGAGATTAAATAAGTTATTAGAAATGACGCAATGTATTATATGTAAAGAAAATAAACCTCTTAGTGAATTTGCAGAAGATAAGAATGGATATTTAGGATTTTCAAATATATGTAAAGTATGTAGTGATACAATAGAATATCCACATACACAAAATAAGTGCAAAAAATGTGGAGAATATAAAAGTTATAATAATTTTTATAAAATCAGGAGACAAGGATATTATAAGTATTGTATTGAGTGTACAAAAAAAATGATAAATGAAAAAGCAGCAGCAGGATTAAAAAAACAATGTACTTCTTGTAATAAAATTATGCCAGCATCTACTGAATATTTTTACGTTACAGTAACATGTTCGGATTTATTAAAGCCAATTTGCCGTGTGTGTTATGATAAAAAGAAAAAAGAGTTAAGAAATAAAAGAAATAAATAATATCAATATATGAGTGAGTCAACAAAATCAAACGTTGACTCACTTTTTAATATTATTGGTCAGCTTTTGATTTTGACTGATGCATACCTTGAGCTTGAGCTTCTTTTAAAGTCATACTTTGTATATTTTTACTTCTACTTAAAGTTCCATCTGATTTACTCAAATGATATACTTTACTCCCTGATACATAATATACAATTGTGCTATCTTCGCTTGATACTGTTCAGGAGCAGGTGTTGACTGTACTTGTGATTGAGATTGTTGATTATTAGTATTTGAATCTTTACTAGTGGTTGAAGTAGATTGTCCACTATCACTTGGTTTATTATCGTTAGTAGAATTAATAGTATTATTTGAAGCTTCATTAGATGTAGATGGTTTAGTATTAGTTGTCGTAACTGCATTGTTTGAATTATTTGTACTATTAGTTTGAGCTGTAGAATCACTACAACCACTAAATAATCCTCCAATTCCTATAATAATCATGAATCCAATAATAATTTTAGATAACCCTTTTTTCTTATGGATATTTGTTGAGTTTTTCATTTTAACACTCCTTTGTAAAATAACAGTATAATGTAATATTATACACTAATTAAACAATTTGTGGAATGATATTATGAATGTTTTGTTAGAAATATGTAGAAAATATGAATGACAACTGATAAACTTAAAAGCTTTAAAAGATATAATATGCTATAATTTACACATGTTTAATCGCAATGGTATAAAAGCACGAATTAAAGGCAATGTAAATTTAGAGAGGTGATAAACTTGAAATCATACTCGATTGTTACAGGAAATCCGTATGAACAACTAGTCATTAGTGACATTAGCATTTCTTATGTAGATTTCAATAGTGGGAATCCATACAATACAACATTCAATGTTAAAGTAGTTTCAGGAGATTTTACAGGGATTTCTGAATTTGAATACAATGTAAAAGATTTTCTTCGTTTTGTTAAAGAGATAAAAGATTTATATGACTTTAGATTAAATATAGTTGAGCTAAATGATATTTGCTATGGTTCTAATATACAATTTTGTATGAATAAAACAGGTCACATAACAATATCGGGAACAATATATGGACAGTCTATGGAACATAGTTTGATTTTTAAATTTACTACAGACCAAACTGCAATTAAGACATTTTGCAATTCACTCTATAAAGACTTTATCACTGAAAACACCTATAGATTATAACTATACTTATTAGTTCATAACTAAAAAATTAGTATACAATTTTCTTATTATACGTACTAAAATCTATTATTGTTAAAAGTAGTAGATTTTTTGTTATGTAAAAGATTAATCTAAATATTAGATATTAACCTATACGTTAATTATATGTAGTCAATGTGTAAAGTTAGTTATTTATGGAGTCGTAGTGGGTGTAGACTAGATATTAAATTTAAGAAAATATAAATTAGCTACATTAATAAATAACGATAATTTTATTCTAATAAATTCAACATTTCCACAATATAAATTAAAAAGATGGGAATTAAAAAAATCCTCTATGCCTAATGGTTTTTGGACAAATGATAATATAAAAGAAGCTATAAATTGGTTTTTAAACAAATTAAATAATAATAAAATTAATAGTATATATGAAGCAAAAAAATATGGATTTAAAACATTGTTAGAAGAATATAATTTGGATGGGTTAAGACAATCCTTGAAGAAATCATATAAAGAATTTTTTGAATATATCTTTAATAAGGATATATTCAAAATTAATAACAATAGATATTTAGAAAATATTATATATATTATAAAGCCTAAATACAATGAATTAAATGATGAAGGGAAGCTCTTGATTAATGAAATAATTAAATTTTGTGAAATAGAAAAATCTTTTCCATCTATGAAGGACTTAACAAATAAAAATGGTTACATTAGTTATTTGAAATTCAAAAAATATTTTATAAAATATAGTAATATATATAAATATATTAAATCAGTAAATAAATCAATGTTAAATTATTGGTTAGAAAAAGAAAATATAATTTATGAATTTAAAAATTATTGTGAAAATATATGTGAAGAAAGTATTTTGGATAATATGAATAATAATAAACAATTACTTATTTGGACAAAAAAATATTATCAAAATAGTAAATATATAAGAAAAATGGTAGAGAATATTGGAAAAAGTCATAAAAATACAATATATCTTTCTTCATATGATTATTTAATAGAGGCTTATCCTAAAATAAAAGAAAATCATATGCTATTTAAATGGGAGTTTAATATATATAAGCCTAAAAATATTAATGATATAAATATGATGCTAAAAGAATTAGTATTATATAGGCTAAATAATTGTATATTAAATTTAAAAGAAGATATCCCTAAATATTTAAATTGCTCATACTTACAAGATGACTATTCAAAATTTAATAAATATATTACAAAGAAAAAATTTAGAAACTATTATGAATGGGCAATTAATGCTTTTCCTGAATATAAACATATATGGGTGGAGAAAGATTTTGGTATAATACAATCAAAAGATGGTGTTGAATTTGATAGTTGTGAAGAAAAAAATATTTATGAATATATTAAATTTCAAAATGATATTTTTAAATATATTAAATTCATTGGTAGATGTAAAAATAGTGGTGAATATGTATTCCAATTAAATGATCAATATGAGTATAAACAGTTTTGCCCAGATTTTGTTGTAGAAAATATTATATATAAAAATAAAAAACAACAATTAAAAAAACCAATAATAATTGAATACTATGGATATTATTATGAAAATAAAAATCATCATATTTTTCAAGAATATGTTAAAAAAACAAAAATAAAAGAAAAATTCTATAAATCAAATAATGATATATATTATATTGGAATATTTCCCGAAGATTTAAAAAATAATTTTCAAGGTTTAACTAAAAAGTTAGACCTTTTTTATTTGCAAAAAATTAAGAATAATAT
>JAQSXU010000120.1 GCA_029256485.1 Clostridiaceae bacterium | reverse complement strand
CCTGTTGATTTGATTCTGCTTCAAAAATTTGTTCATATTGATATTTATACCAACTTTTAAAACTTAAATAGTTGAAGTCTTCTAATAAAATAATACCTGAAGCACTTACTAAGTCATACTTAACAAGTCTCTTAAAAATTTCAGAAGACTCATTTTCATCAATACCAATTTCTGGACTTACAAAAAATTTTTCATTTACATATACAGGCTTCATTGATAGTGGAAGAGAAGATATAAATTGATTTACTTTTTGATCAGTAAACTGCTTGCTTACATATGGATTTTGTATTCCACTAATAATGAAATCTAAATCATATCCATTAAACTTTGATTTTTTCATCCACTCTGCAGTTTGAAAAATTTCTAACGTATCCTCAAGACTTAATACTTTTTTACCTTTCTTTCCAAGGAGAGATAGAATCACAATATATTCTGGTATCCTAATTCCTAAATACTTTGCAAATGTTGCATGTCTATATAATGCAGATAAATTTGGAATGCTTAAGTTAATTTTATTCTTCCCCTCAAATAAAAATCCACAAATTGCATAGAAGTCATTTCCTTTTGCAGGTATGCTGCTTGTTACAATGCTCTTAGCCAAAGCTTGCTCAGGAAGATTCTCTGATTCATTTTGTGTAATATCTAGCTCATAAAGATCATCTAAGTATAAAGGATTATTATAACTTGTATTATCTTCTGGACTTGAATTACCTGAAGTTTTAGGATGATATATTAATTTATCTTTTCTGCTTTTTACTATATTAATATCATTAAAAATCAAATCAAATGGCACTTGTGAATTATTACCTTCTCCTATAGTTTTAATGTCATACCACAAGTTACAAAGTGATATTAATGATATTTTATATTGATCTGACAATTTTTTTATAATTGAGAGGTTTATAATTACAACATTATCTATTTCATTAACTCCAAGTGACGTAAACACCCAATCTAAATCTACAAAAGACCAATTTAATTTTTGAGCTAAACGTATTACTCTATTTATTCTATCAAGCTTATTAAAGTCTAAATTTATGATTTCTTTGTGCTCATTTTTCTCAGCATCTTTTTTAATGACAATCATTGTATTTCCAGTTGGTCCTGATCCTTTGTTTATAAAGCTTTGTGCTAATATTTCTGGCGTATTAAGTTCATCTTCACTTAAATTTAATTTGAAAAGCTCCTCTACCTTCGCTTCATCTACCCCTGTTTTTTGTTTGAAAACTTCCATTAAATTCAATTTTGTTTTACTTAAAAAACTCTCTATTCCATCATCACCTGTAATAAGCCCTTGTGGAAAACCAAAACTTTCACCTAAAGAAATTCCATCTGCTAAAGGAGTTGTAATAACCTCATACTCTTCCATGGAAAGTTTTAAAAATTCCCTTGAAAATTCTATAGTCGGGCTTTTAGTCATATCAAATATTTCAAAGATATCTGAAAGGTTAATATTTAATTGTCCAAGGTAAGTCCTGATTTTTTCTAATGGTAAATTAAAAGGCAGATTAAATGGATATTTTGAAGTCACAAAAGATTTAAATACTTCTATAGCATCTTGTTCCTTACTTTCAGAATCACCTACTGCAGGATAATTTTTCACTATATTTACCAACACTTCATTTACTATTTGGAGATATGGAACAGTTTGTTCAGTATTTTCTTTTGTTAAAAGAATCTTTTTAAGGTCTGGTCTCCTTGCATCCAAGGTATGATTTAAAGGAATTTGATTTCCCTCTGCAATGTATTCATTTACTATACGCATTAAATCTACAAAATAAGCAGCTGGGCCAAATATAGATTTTGCTTCGTCTACCTCATAATAATCTAAACTTCCAAATAATTCTTGATATGATGGAATTGATTCAAAAAATTCTGTAATATTTGAACTGATGTTATTTACCTTCATGCTTTTGTAATAAGGTGAAGCCACTACATCTTTTACATTAGCCCATAAAAACATGGTTTTAGCTTTTATAGCTTCTGCCTTTTTATAAATTCCTCTAGAAGTTTCTTCGCTGATATTGAGTGCAGAAGCATAATTAGCAGCAAAGGAATCCTCTGTCATAGCTGCAATATGATGTGCAGATTCAAAACCGTTATCTACAAGAGATTGTATAACAAATTTATCATCAGAAAGTTTCATAAGACGTTGATACATTTTAAGCTTTTTAATAGCCTCTTGTTGATCTAACCCATCCCAATTTAATGAATTTAGCTTACTTCTTTTATATAAATTAGTTCCAGCTAAAGAAAAATCAGGATTGTTAGAAGAAAAAGCTCCTATAACCTGCTCCAGGATTTGACTTGAAGTTTTTTCACTCATATAAGTGACCTCCTTTTTGTTAGAATACTGTAAAATACTGAAATTTTTTTAGTCACATGAAAATAACATGTTCAAATAGAAAATATAATAGTTAATGAGAAAAGCATACACATCTACTATATTTATAGTATTTATATTGGTGGATTCGATCTTATTGGCCTTGTTTTATGCAACATCAGTAGATAATACTCTATTTTCAATTTTTTCATACAACCTGAATTTATCTCCTACAGCGATTATCTCTATCCAATATGGAATAAGCTCATTTCCACTGTATAGAGGCGTTACTGAATAAGTAATTTTTCCATATGTCTTTACTGCTTCTCTAACGCGTGTCTCCACATTTTTCATTAGTTCATTATTTATATCTTTATATAATGTCACTAAATTTTTAGGTTCGTCTCCACTTCCTCCAAGCTGTCTAGCTAGTAAATGTCCCCTTGTATGTCCACAGTCCCCATTTACAAATCCTGGTGGTCTGATGTGCCGATTTGCATCTGTTCCTTTATCTAACATCTCTCTAGTAATAACAACTTTAACTCCAGTAGGACGACCATCTACATCTAAATGCCCATATTCTGGTATATTATGTTCCCTTTCTTTACCCCACTCTCTTAATCCTTCTACTTTAATATTTTCAGCCAGGCTAAGAACCCCAAAATTAAGTTTGGGCTTTGCCGTTACGGGTGCCTGTCCGCCTCTTCTATTTACAAGTCCCCTACCTCTTCCTCGCCCTCTTCCTCGCCCTCGACTCGCTGATACATCTCTATGCATTTTAACTACTCCCTTAACATTGTGCTTATGCATAGATGTAGATTGTCCACCTCCTCGTTGTCTACCATATCCTTCATTATCAGTCCATCCAACCGGATTATTCCCTACAAACCCATACAAATTCAGCCCATCAATTGTCCCCGCCGGATCTGGACTTAACCATCTACCAAGATATGAAGCATAATATCTTGCAACATAGTAATATAAGCCTGTGACGTCATCTCTTTCTTTTCCTGAATAACGGTATTCTTTTATGCTGACTTCTCTTTCAGACTGTCCAGCAATTATGGAGGTTCCTCCGAAGGGGTAATATTCTTCATAACTTATAATTCTACCTTCATCATCAGTTTCCATGCAGGCTGAATCTAAATTATTGCTGTGCTGGAAGCGGCTTTTTCTTATACCTGTTGCATCTACTTCACGATTATTATCATCTTGTATCCAAAGATTAATAATAGCTATACGTCTTTCACCATCCATAACATGAAGAGACTGCCTGTCTAATATTATGCTTTCAGTATTATTATTTTTCCTTCTAATTCTTTTTATTTCATAATTACCTAAATATATTTTTTCTTCAATTTCTGTAATAGTGTCGCTTACCTTACGTTCAGCAACTTTTCTTATACGGGTTCCACTACTGTCATAAACATAATATTCGCTGTCTGAATTACTGACATCACGAAGAATCACATCAGCACTGGCTATATTGTTTTTGTAGTTCCAGGTGATACTTCTTATATTTTCAAGATTTTGCATATTTCCATTGCCATCGTAATTTACGTCATAATAATCTAAGGCTCCATTAATAGAAGAAACCTTAACTGCACGATTTGAGTCAGCTGCTATTTCCATGTTTCTTGTCCATGAAGCAGAAGAAGCAAAATGTCTTATACTTGTGAGGTTTCCAGAACCATCATAATTATAGGATTCATGATAGTTTTCCAGCTTTTGATTATCATTTACATTAGGAATAGAAAAAGCTGTAAATCCACACCGCTTAAATTCATATCTATGAGTATCAGCTTTAATTCCTGGATGCTGACGTCCTGAAGCTTCTATAAGTCTATATAATCCATCATAGGTATAATCACTAAGGGGATTAACCACCTGTTGATTGTTAAATACTGTTTCATGGGAACTATCTCTAATTCTTGTTATATTCCCACCTGGATCATAAGTGTATGCTATATCTTGAAGAGGTGAACCTGCTGGCCTTGTAGATAAAATATTCAATAAATTATTGGTTGTATTTTCATAAGTATATTTTGTAATTACGCCATTTCCATAAGAAATATCACTGCGTTGTCCTTTTGCATTATATTGAATATCTTCAATATAGGTCTTAAGAGTGCCTTCCTTATGCTCCACCATTACTTTGTTCAATAATCCTGCTTGATTATATTTGGGAACTGTTATGCTTTCATCAGGAGTTTTTTCTGAAGTTATCCTTCCTAATGCATCATAAGTATAAGATGTGTTAAAAATCTCATTCTCTAATTCAACTTGGCTTATATCCTGCCAATTTTCTTCATTTTTATAATCTGACCTAAGCTGCCTTGAAATTTGCAAAGGCTTTCCTTTTATATCGTATAAATTAAAGGTAATAATGCCACCTTGGTCATACTGTTTGTATAATTGTCCTTTAAGATTTCCGCTACTCAAATCCGAATATTCACCATATACGAACTTTTCCACTGTGTAACTTAAAACGTTACCGTTATCATCATTTCTTTCTACCTGTGATTCTACGTTGCGTTGCAATCTATCATATATTATAGAAAAATGAATATTTCTACTATCCCATGCATGGACAATATTTTCAAAGATATTAAATAAATTCTCCTTTCTTCCTGCATCTGCGCTATCAGTAGCAAGTACCTTCCCTGACATGCTGTATACATATTTAAAATTATAATATTTTGTGCCATTTGTTATATTATTAGAATACAATCTATGATCTGTAGCAGTTAGTATATTTCCATCAATATCTAACTCATACCAGGTAGTCTCCTTTTCAACTTTTGAAGGCTGTTGTATTTCTAAAAATGTATTCCCTAGGTTATCTAAATGCTTTGTATTAGGAGTATCATAAAATAAGCCAGCTTTATCTAATGCATCTTTTTCATCCTTTTGCTGCTGACTTGGGTTATCTGGATAGTTTTCCATAAAGGTTTTATAATATTTAGAATCTTTTATTGTATCATTTTCATCAAAAGCTTTTTCTTCCCAAGGTGTAAATTCTACTTTTGAATAGAAACCTTTAGGTTTATCTATCCTTATAGCTCTTAAGATTGGATCATAATAGGTAATTGTTGGTGGCGGGAGAATAGAATTTACTGCTTTTTCACCCTCAAAATCATATATCGCTGAAAAATATGGTTCATACTGCTTTACTGGCTTTGCCTTATTATTGTAAACTGTTCTTCCTGATACAAGCCACCTTTCATTACTAAAGCCTTGTGACGCATTTCCCTGCTCATCCCATAAAATAGCATTTCCCGAATCTACTTTAACTTTTTTTTCAATATCTCTTCCAAATCCATCAGAATAAGCAATTTGAATTTGTACTCTGCTTTCATTTCCATTTTCTAAATCTGTCATATACGTCTCACGAATTAAATTAATAAATCTTGCTGGTCTTTTGCGTTCCTTCCATGAGAGCACATCATAATAGAAAAATGCCGAAGCTTTTTGCAAATATTTATATGGATTAGAAATAACCTCTTCAAAGCTTTCATTTTCAATATTGATATACTCATTTAAATCCCCATCACCTTGAGGCTTTCCAGCTGTCATGCCTCTACTTGATATAACTTTAATTCTTCCCATAGGATCAAAAGCTGCTTGAGATGTATTACCATTTATATCTATGACTTCTTTAACTTGAAGCGATATATAATCTATTGAGACTGCAGTTGAATTTGTTATATCCTCCGTTAAATATTCAACTTGTTTTATAGGTGCAATATAATAAAAATCATATTCCTGAGTTGTTTTAACATGAAGAGAAGAAGCTTCTATTGCAAAAGTATTTTCAACCTTCCATAATAAATAAAACTTATTATCTTCTTTTTTATAATAATAATTTAAATATCCTCTATTCCAAAAACAGTCCTCCTTAAGCATATAACCACACTGCTGCTCCAGCATATCATCAGTTACCTTGCTGCCAAAAACTTTAGAAACTGCCTCCTTAGAAAATTCTGCATTTTCAATATGGTGCTGCAATGCTAAAGCTGTACTTTCTCCAAGAGGAAGACAATTCAACTGATTTTCATCCCAGAAATAAGCTCTCTGCCATGAAAGCATCCTGCCTTGAAGTTCACCTAAAGTAAAAATATCATCGTTTGCTATAACATTTGAAAGCGCAGTATTAAGCTGGATTTTCAATTCTTCAAATGTAAAATATTTTTTACCCTTTAAATCCAAACCACCTATTTCATAAGTTTTAATTTCATAAGGGACACCAAGTAAAAGTCCATTCTCTGTTATATTTATAAAATTCCCAATCTCAGCCGTAGCTTTAAGCTTTGACTGCTCATTATATTCTGCTTGACGCCTTGGATAAAAAATCTCACATGATTTCTTTTTATTACCAAATTCATCTACCTCAAAAATAAAACTATGCTGAATCCGTGGGTCATCAGGATTCCTCTCATATTGATAATAAATTGACTCCCTTTCATAAACATAAAATACTGCATTTTCATTGTTCTCTTTTGGCTGCACTTGACGTATTTGAAAGGCTGCTTCTGTTACAGCGTAAGGATGTTCTGTGTAACCAGGCTTATTATCAATTCCATAAACTTCTTCTCTTAATAATCTTCCAGCAAGGGATCTATAAGCCTGCCTCATTGTTTCTCCATTATAATTTTTAATTGAAGCATCGAAGACACAATCAGGCATTAAATAGCTGTCTGCATCCTTTTTATAATATTCCTCTGCATATTGCTTTGATAAAATTCCATTTTCAACATAAGCTCCAGTATGATACCATCTTCTTGTATAAACAGGAGGTACGTAATTTTCAAGGTTAATATCATTAGCTGCTGAATACTCCTCAAAAGTTTCTGCATCCCAAGTCTCAACATAACCAAAACCTTTAAATTCTCTTTCTACATAATCATAGTATCCATCATGATATTTATAAGAAGTAACCAGCTTTGAATTTGAAATGCTATCAATGCTCTCTACCTTTTCTAATACATGCACTGGAAATGGTAATTTAGTCTTCCAATACCTGCCGCTCTTCTCATCCTCTAAATAAAATTTTACGGAGGTCGTGTATTTAAGAAGAGTTACAGCTCCAAGATTATTATCTATTTTAGTTAACAGATAGGGTTTTTCTCCTACCGTAAAATCATAATAAAAATGTTTGTTCTCTACTCCCATTGTTGAAAATACTAAGGCTGTAGCTCCATTTCCTATTACATCAGCAAAGGTTATCTTTGAAAGCTCATCATATATCCTAGGAAGAGGAATTGCTATGGCATCTTCAAAAGAATTTCCTCCCTTATTTATAAAAACCTCTACTCTATCTGGATAAACATAGGCTATGTCTGCTGCACCAGATCCATCAAGGTCCACCATAAATAAGCGTGAAACGTCTAAATCTCCCTGAAATCTTGGTGCATTTTTTAACAATACTCTTTTGCCAAAACGTCCATACCCAAGGTTTGGCCAGCACTCTACCATTCCATTCCTAACCCTTATCCTATGTGAAAGACCATCTCCAAACATATCTGCAAAACCTAAAAATTCTGTTTTACTTCCATTATTAGAAATCGGGAATTCTTCCTCTTGGTTTCCTGTAATGAAGGCTCTTTTTGCAGATCCAAATCCATCCTTTTTCATTGAAGGATAAAATTTTAGTCCATTATCTTCTAAAATTAAAATCTCTGAGCATCCATCTCCATCTAAGTCCACCATTTCTACTGAAGGATTAGTTAAATCTAAAGGTCTTGATTTAAATTCACTATAAGTAGTACAGGTCTCATCTGAATTTATATGATAGAAACCAGCTCTTTCAGAAGTATTGACCATTAAATCCAACCGCCCACTGCCGTCTAAACTAGTAAAAGTATAATTTCCACTATTTAAATCTCTTTCTATAGGAAATCCCATTGGAGGCTTAGGACTTTGATATCTTCCTTTTCCTTTAGGCTTCATGTAAAAAGCAGTGGTATCATCACTATATACTAAACCGCTTATTCCCTCACCATATAAATCAGCAAAAGTATACTGAGCTTTATTTATATATGAAGGAACTTTTATGCCTTCTTCTACCTTTAATTCTTCATAAATTCCTTTAAGAGGATTAAAATCAGAGTAAGCAAAATCAATTGGCGGCATATATTCTAAGTCATAGCTTCCATCACTTTTTCTTTTTAGTCCCATAACTTCAACTTGTGATAACATTGGTGATGGATCTTTAGACTCATCATATTTTAATTTAGCTGCTCTTACTAAACATGGCACTTCACCAAGATCTTTTTTAAAGTTATGAAACATAAGTATGCTTCTACAAAGTCTTAAAGTTCTTATTTCAAATCCACTTATATAAGAAGAAAAAGGCGTTATCCTTGCAGACCATTTATTTGCAGGATTATAAGGATTACTGTTACTATGCCTTAGATATTCTTCTTCAATATTATATTCACCATAATCGAGAATAACTTCAAAAGCCCAGTTTTCCTTTTGATTTTCATCTAAATAGTTACCATACCTTATATTTGATAGATACTTGTTAGTTTCATGATCTCTATTTCTTTCATAAATTTCATATGCTATATTTTCACTGTTTTCCTTCTTATAAAAATACTCAATCTTATTTCCTCTCTCATCAATAGTCTTTTCAATGAGCCATTTATAAATACGTTTTTTGTTTTCTGGATCGGCAATTCTAGCATTTTCACTTTCTCCATAAAAAGAAGTAATATTATCTCTGCTTATTACTTTCCAAAAAGAATTTTCTGCATTATCCCAAAATTCAATTTTCTCAAAATCCTGCTCAATCCTTGCAATATAACCTGTTACACTCCATTTAAGCCCATCTTTTTCAACTACTCTTTTATCTAATTCCTCAGAATTATCCAAAAGCTTAGGAACAAGTTCTTCTGAATTTGATAGTATAAATTTATCTGAATTATCATACCTAGGAATTCTATTATCTGTTTTCCTTGCAATCTCAGGAATAGATATAGAAAACCCCATTCCAAAGGCGCCGCTTCCTGTTCCAGAATTATAGTCAAGACTTATTTGTGGTTCAAATCCACGACAAGGTGATGTGTAAATAGGAATTGAAAAGCTGCCTGTACCAGAAAAAATATTTGCCTGAAAATTCTCTCCAATTCCTTTAATGGCTCCTCCGCCCTTTGGAAGAGATACATCCGTAACTGATATTTTATTTGTATTATTCATTTTGTTACTCACACTATACCTCTTATACAAATTATTATTTTAGTACTACACTAAATAGTAATTTGCACAAGCACTTTTACAACTTTTAATTCAAAAAATCTTTAAAATTAATTAAATACAATGGAAATCACAAAGAAGATAATCTCTGTAATTAATACAAAAATTATCTTCTAATCTTTTATTTCCAGTAAGAACTCACCTATTATTAAATTATTATTTTATTGATTGTGGATAATTAAATATATTAAGTGGATCATACTTTTCATTTATATATTTCAACCTACATGCATTTCCACCATAATATTCTTTTCC
>JAQSXU010000408.1 GCA_029256485.1 Clostridiaceae bacterium | reverse complement strand
TTATCGTGCTAATATGGACATGCTTAAATCAAGTAAATTTAATTCATTGCTATACTCAAATCAAAAAATATATACAAAATTGGCAAATGAAGTTCCTACATATTATGCACAAAATTCTATTGTAAATAATAGTCACTTTGCTTCAGGATCTATAGTAGACGGAACTGTCGTAGATTCACTGATTGCTAGAAGATGTAAAATTTCTGAATCTGCCATAATTGAACAATCTATTATTATGGCAAGCGCGAATATTAAGAAGAATGCATACATAAAAAATGCTATTTTAGATAAGAATGTAATTGTAGATGAAGGTGTGCGTATAATTGGAGCTGATACTAATCCAATTATTATAAAAAAAGATAGTCATGTAAAAAATGATATTGTTAATAGGAGAAATCTATAAATCTATTAAAGGTAAGAGCAAATATTTTAAAGAAATAAAAATTTAGAAGACCACTTTGGAGTAATAGAATGCTCTCAGTGGTCTTTATTTTTAAAAAATATAATGTGTCAAGTTTGAGATAATATTACAATTGATAGTATTTAAATATAGTGGTATTATATTTATTAATGAATTAATATAGAGTTAGAATCATATCATATATTAACTGATTGGGGAATACATATGGAATGCATGAAAGAGAAGATATTAAATCAAGCAATAAAAATGTTTAAAGAAAAAGGTTTTGGCAAAGTGTCAATAGATGAGATATGTGATGAATGTGGAGTAACAAAAGGATCATTTTATCATCATTATAAATCCAAAAATGATTTACTTACAAATTACTATAATGGGATAATAAAAAAAGATGTCTATGCTATTATGAATGAGATTATTACAATAGATTCAGCTTACGAGCAATTATGGAAAGCTATAGAATTATACTTTATAGAAAGTATATTAGAAATTGGACCAAGTTTGTTTAAAAATGTAATAATAACTGATATCCTTGAAGGAAAAGAAGTGATCCATTTATATATAGATAATAATGAGCGGTTAAAGGAATATCTTGAATTATTAATAAAGCTAATTGTAAAAGGTCAACATAATGGTGAAATAAGAAATAGCTTTGGATCAGAAGAATTATTATCTAGTTATTTTGCAGGTGTAGTAGGGATATTTGTAAAATGGAGTTCTTCTGGAGGAATTTTTGATGAAAAAGTGGAATTGAAGAAATTATTTGATATTATATTTAAACCATAACCTTTTATAAAATTATAAAAATAAATTTTAATATAGAAGTTGTCTGAATAGCGTAAGTTGTTGCTATTCGGGCAACTTTTTTTATTTAAAAGCAAATTATGAAGTTTAGATAATTAAAAAAATAATTAAAAAAATAATTAAAAACTATTGACTAATTACTATTTGATGATAAAATTAAAACATAACATACCTGAGTATGTTTTTGGACAATATATAAATACTAAAGTTTATAAAATACTATAAAAAAATACCTGAGTATTTTAAAGTGCTATTTGCTTTCAGCATAAAATATTTTGTAATTAAAATAGAAAGTGCTGGATGAAAATATAAATATCTAACTTAAAAGTTAGAAAAATAAATATTTGTGTGATTTCACAATAAATTAGAATTTTTAGGAGGAAAAATATGCTTAGAAGAACAAAAAAAATAGCGTCATTATTATTAGCATCAGCTTCTGTTGTATCATTAATGCCAACAGCTGCTTTTGCTGCAGATGTAAAAAAGGTAGATTCACAGGATGGTACTATTTATAATGCAGTAGCTTATAAAGATGGTAAATTTTATATTGATGGAGAAATCAATGATAAAGATGAAGCAGCTTATTATTTAGTTGATGGAAAATACAATGAATTATCAGATATTGATACTGGATCTGATACAGCAACTTATGGAACTAAATATGTAGATCTTAGTGATGGAGACAACTTTGTTGATTTAACAAATGGTAAAGTGACAGATGAATCTCTTGATGAGAATACAAGAGATGATGCTGCAACTAATTTGAAAAAGAAAGTAAAAGATGATACAGATGGAAGATATCTTAAAGATGGAAATAAATATGCAGCAGATTATGTACAAACAATAGATGAAACAAATGATATTCCAAATGCTAAATTCGGAACTAATTTGAAAAAGAAAGTTAAAGCTGATACAGATGGAAGATATCTTAAAGATGGAAATAAATATGCAGCAGATTATGTACAAACAATAGATGAAACCAATGATATTCCAAATGCTAAATTCGGAGAATCATGGTATTATCTTAAATTGGCCAATAAAGATGCAACAAATGGATTTACTGCTCAATCATCTAATGGTGTTGCTACTTTAAATGTATTTACTGATGATAATGGAAATTATATTGATGCTGATTATAATTTAGGAAAAATAAAAGTTACAACAACTACAGCATCAGTTGTTAAATCAGAATATATAGAAAATACAAATGACACATATGATACAGCATCATCAAAAGATTCACTTTCTGCAACTGTATCACAAGACAAAGTAATTGGACAAGATAAGGATTATATATATAGAATAGTGACTGTAACTGTTAAAAATACTGATAATCACTCTACAATTTCTGAAATAGGTGGAAAATCAATCTCTGATTCTGACGTATATAGACCTGTAACTAATGGATATGAGTTCACAGCAGTTCAAAAAATATCTAAGGCTCAAAATTCTGATGAGATTGGTGGAGCTAAATATGCCAAAACAGTTACAACTTATATAATTTGTGATGAAGATGGGAAAAAGGCTAGTGATGATTTTGCTAGTTATACAAATTTTGCTATAGCTAATGGAAAAGTAACTGGGTATACAATTTCAGGTAGCAAAGTTAAAATACAAACAGCAGAATTAAAATCAGATAATGGTTTATATTACACTGATTTAAATGATTCATCAGATGAGGACATTGAAGATAGCTCAAACTGTGTTGAAGTCGATGCCAATGGAAATGTTTGGAGATTAGATAGTGGAAATATTTATCAATGGGATAATGATTCTGATTGGAATAAAGTATATAAAGTAGACGGATCATTTAATAAAATGTCTGTTTATGATGCAGATAATATAGTTGCTTGGAATGAAGATGATGAAGTTTATGCAGTAATCGGAGGAAAAACTGATACT
>JAQSXU010000119.1 GCA_029256485.1 Clostridiaceae bacterium | reverse complement strand
ATCTTTAATTTAACATAAGAAAATAATTAATAGGAAGTGATTTTAATATGGGAAATAACAATACAAAATCAACAATTATTTATGATTTTGATAATATAAAGAACAATTATGCAAGTTTAAAGATAGAGATTGAAGAACTAAAAAATCAAGTTGATTCAATGTGTAATTTAATTGTTGATTTAGAGAATCAGTTAAAAGATTTTTCAACTGTATTAAATGAATATGTTAATGGTAATTGTTCATACCATGAAGTTCCTGTAAATTCATTAGAATTAAATAGTTATTTCGTGGCACTTTCAGTAAATGAAACTTATCAATTGACAGCCAGTGTAAATCCAATTGATGCAAGCAATAAGACAATTATCTGGACAAGTTCGGATGAGAATATTGCAAAAGTTAGTAGTGTAGGGTTGGTGACTTATCTTAATGAAGGAATTGCAACTATAAATGCGGCATGTGGTGAAATAAGTGTTAATTGTTTAATTAAGAAAAAAGTAATTACAGATAATGAGTATTTAAATTTACTAGATGTAACAACTTTATGGAACAAAGGCATAACTGGAATAGGTGTCAAAGTAGCAGTTATTGAAGGGGGAATTATCAGTTTACCTGATAAACTTAAAATTAAAGGATGGCTTAATACAATTACAAATACCTATACAGAGACTAGCCCAAGCAGTGGTGATAGTAATTGGTATATTAGTACTCATGGTTTTTCAACAGCGGGAATTATTTCAGGAAGAGATACTGGAATAGCTCCAGATTGCGAATTATATAGTGTAATAGTAAAAACTGATATAAGTAATATAGATGATATATTGGTAAATGTAAAAGCAGGAATCAAGTGGTGTCTATCAAATGACATTGATATTATAAATATGAGTATAGAAATTTTAAATGTGGATTATGAACTGATTTCTTTAGCAAAAGAAGCAGCAGCTAAAAATGTAATTATTACTTGTAGTTTTGGAAATAGTGGAATTAATAGTGGTAATTTATTTGCATGTAATGATGCAACAATTAGTGCTGGTGCAATAAATAAGGATAAAAGTTTGTGTGACTTTTCTAATTATGGTGAAGGTATGAGTTTTGTTGCATTTGGAGATGCAATGCCAAGTTATGACAATAACGGAAACATAATAGTCTATAGTGGAACTTCATGCTCAGTAGCTATTATTTCCGGACTAGTTGCACTATTAAAGCAGCAAAATAAGAAATTAAGGTTTAAAGAAATTGAATATTTATTAATGGATAGTTGTGAAGATCTCGGGGATACTGGTAAGGATGATAAATTTGGTTATGGCATGCCAAAAGCATATAAAATACCTGAAAACTATAAGACTTATGAAGAAATTGAAACAATAGAAAAAAATATAGCTATAAATGATATGGTTATATATATGCCTCAGACTATTAAAATAGGTGATATTTATAAACCTATAGTAAGAATAGTACCAAGGATTTTAAATAATCAGAATATTTTTATTTCAAGTTTAGATGAGGCGGTATTATCTGTGAATCAGTTAACAAATGAAATTAAGGCTAATAAAGGTGGAATTTCTTCTTTAAGTTTCTCGGTTCAGGGACGAGAATATGTAAAAAAAATTGAAATTCATATTTTATCTGACTTAGAGGCACAAGTACAGTCCATTCTTAAAAATTATAATATTTCTAAAGTTACAAATGGAGGATTTACAGGAAAGGGCATTAAGGTTGCTATATTAGATGCAGGAGTTAATATAGTAGGAAATATAGATTCGGTTATTTATGGACCTAATTATATAGCTTTTAATCCTACAACAAGTAATTCAGATGATTATGGACAAGGAACAATAACTGCAAGTATAGTAAAATCAATAGCACCAGATTGTATACTTTATTCAGTAAAAAATCAAAATGGTGGTGGATATTCATACAATAATGAAATCCTACAAGATGCATCGCTTCAATGGTGTATAGATAACAAAATGGATATTGTTATAGCAAGAAATTTATTATTAGGAGTATATGAAAGCAAGAATATTTTATTTAAAAAGATGAATGAAGCCGGAATAATTACTATAGTAAAACAATGTTCTGGAGATGCTATTGACAAGTTTTCAGCATCAAATACAGAGGACAATTTGTGTGTAGTTATGCTAAATAGCGATAATACACCTTTTGTAACTGATCAAACAGATAATCTCGATGTTTCAGCTTATTATGTTGGATTTCCAGCATATTCTAATACGGGACAAATTATTGTGACTTCAACTCAGAATATGGGTGCAAGTTTAGGGGTGGTTGGAGGTATTTGCGCACTGTTAAAACAACAAAAACCATCTATGAATGTTACTAAATTAAGAGAATTATTGCCTACCATTTGTACTAATTTAGGGCCAATTAAAAAATTTGGATATGGAATTTTAAAGGCTGACATTTTGTGATTATTTATTTTCATGAGTGTTAAAGGTAAGGGAATAATATTTCCTTTACCTTTATTTTATGTTGCAATAAATATGGGAAAATTAGGAATTTTTTGAAAATAAAATAATATATATACTATGTAAAACAGTTACAAGGGATAAAAAGTTAATATAAAGATTTAAGTCTTTAGAATGGAGAAAGGAAGTAGAGCTAATATGATAAATGTTAATACAAAAGTATGTCAATATAAAGAAATAGATGATGTAGATTTGAATGGGGAAAAAGTAATGATGAATTTAGATAAAGGCAAGTATTTTGCACTAAATTCAGTTGGAAGCCGTATTTGGGACATAATGAGAGAAGAAATTTATGTTAAGGATATTTTAAATATATTATTAGAAGAATATGATGTTGATAAGGAAACTTGTGTAAATAATGTACTTAATTATTTAGGAATATTAGAAGATGAAGAACTTATTACAGTTAAATGAATGGATTTCAAGTTTGAATTTGATCAGAAATTTTAGCAGATTAAATTTAAGAGATAAAATATTAATAATTAGAGTATATATACTTACAGGTGTAATGAGGAGCGCAATGTTGGTTTTTTCCTTTAAAAATTTACGGAAATATATGGGGGAACCAAATAAGGAATCCTCTTTTTATTTAAATGATAGAGATAATAGACATGCACAAAAAATATCATGGAGTATAAATAAAGTTTCAAAACATACACCCTGGGAAAGTAAATGTTTAGTACAGTCATTGACAGCTCAATACTTATTATCAAATTTAAATATAGAAACTACTCTTTATTTAGGTGTTTCTAGAGAAAAAAATAATGAAAATATAAAAAAGAGTAAAGAATCTAGTTTGATAGCTCATTCATGGATAAGATGTGGCAATTTTTATGTTACAGGTGGAGATGGAGAAAATTTTGCAACAGTAGCAAAATTCAAGAAGGGGGGATTTAGATAACAATGAATAAATTTTATTATAAGGTTTATGGATTAATAATTGAATCAGAAATTATCTTATCAGAGCTAGTTGAAGAATATAATGATACAGAAATGAAGGTAAATGTTCATATTAGATTAGGTGAAATGCCTGAAATTATTAAAAAGAGCATTGAAAAAGGAAAAGTTAGAGATTTTAGTAAAAATGAATGTTGGTTCATTATAAAAAATGTTGGGATTTATAGAATTATAAATGGAAATGAAATAGTAATAGAATGCATAAGTGATGATATCCAAGGTATAAAAGCATTTTTACTTGGAAGCGCTTTTGGATGTATTTTTATACAGAGAAATCTTGTAGCTGTTCATGGAAGTGCAATTTTAATAAAGGATAAGGGCGTGATAATAACAGGACATATGGGAGCAGGAAAATCCACTTTAACTTCAGCGTTTAGAACTAAGGGATATAGATTTTTGGCAGACGATATAGCTGTAACTTATATGGATGAAAACAATAATATTAAGGTCCATTCAGCATATCCACAACAAAAATTATGCAAGGATGCTGCTATAAAATTAGGGTTAGAAATAAAGGATTTAAAATTTATTGATGAAGAAAGAGAAAAATTTTTAATTCCATCAAAAGAGGATTTTGTAAACTCATCCAAAAGACTGTACAGTATTTATGAAATTTTTATTAGTAAGGATAATGATGTAGCTGTAGAAGAGATATTGGGTATAAAAAAATTAGAACGGATAATGTGCAATATTTATAGGAGTGGAATAGCAAGAACAATAGGAATAAAGGGAATTTATTTTAGAAATCTTATAAAAATGGCTGAACAGATAAAGTATTATCAAGTATTAAGACCTAAAAATCTATTTACAGTTGATGA
This sequence comes from Clostridiaceae bacterium, assembly GCA_029256485.1. The sequence continues at coordinate 5,600 of JAQSXU010000119.1, read as the reverse complement.
ACAAATGAATCTTATAATGTCTACAATTAATTCTTAAAAAACATGGAGGAAGAAATGAGCGGAGTTATATGGGGAATTGTGAATTTTGATAAGAAATATGTTTCTGAAAAACTTGGACAGTTAATGATGAAACAAATGGAAAAATATAAAATTGATTGTTATAAACATATTCATAACAAAAATATTTTTATTGGATGTGGAATTCAATATATAACAGAAGAATCATTAAGAGAAAGTTTACCTTTTTATGATAAGGAGAGTCGTCTGATTTTGACTGCTGATGCAATTATAGATAATAGAGAAGAATTATTAGAAAAATTTCAATTGGGTAATAAAGTTGAAGATTTTACTGATAGTGAATATATATTAATGGCTTATAAGAAATGGGGAGAGGATTGTCCTAAATATTTAGTTGGTGATTTTACCTTTGCTATTTTGGATTGTGAAAAAGAAAGGCTATTTACTGCAAGAGATCATGTAGGAAAGCGTACATTTTATTATTTTTATGATCAGAAAAGATTAATATTTTCTACTCTAATAAAACCTATAATGGAAATTATTGAAAATAAGGAGCTTAATGAAAAATGGATAGCTCAATATTTAGCTATACCAGGAGTTTTAAGTTCAACTGAAATTGAAGAAACTATGTATAAAGATATTTTTCAATTACCTCCTTTTACGTGTATGTCTATAGATTCTAATAAAATAAATACACGAAAATATTGGAATCCAGAAAAAGATATTAAAACATTAAAGTTATCTTCTGATAAGGAATATGAGACGGTACTAAAAAAAGTTTTTGTAGAAGCGGTAAAATGTAGGGTAAGATGCAGAAAAGGAGTAGGAATTATGATTTCAAGTGGTTTAGACTCTAGTTCAGTAGGTGCAGTGGCGGCTAAGTGTCTAAAAGAAGAAAATAAGGTGCTTAATTCTTTTACGTCTATTCCAATAAATGAAAATAATAATTTAAAGATTAGAGGCAGAAATATAAATGAAAGGAAAGGCGTTGAGCTTTTAGTAGAGAAATCTCACAATATTTATCCTAAATATTGTGAATTAAAAGAATTAAATCCGCTTACTTCCTTTGAGGAAAATTGTGAGATTCTAGAAATGCCGTTTAAAGCTATAGAGAATCTATTTTGGTATATAGGATTAGCTAAGGAAGCAGCAAAATCAGAATGTAAAGTGTTATTAGATGGACAATTTGGTAATTCAACCATATCGTATGGTGAGTATTATACAAATCTTCTTACTCTAATAAAACACGGAAGATTGTTCAAAACAATAAAAGAAATTAAAGGAGTGAAAGAAAAATATAAATTAACCCTAAAAGCAAGTATACAATCAACTTTAAAGTTGATTGTGCCATATAAAATTAGAAAATTAAGATTTTCAATGATAAATAATGCTTTTGATAAATATGAATTTACGCCAGCTAATAAAAATTTGATAAAGAAATGGAATATAGACAAATTGTTAGAAAATAATAAGTTAGAGATGTTTCCGAATCCTTATTATGATTGGAGAACAGTAAGAAAACTAATTGTTAATCCAGTACAACTAGCTCATATTGCTGAATTTGAAGTTAAGATAAGTCTTATGACAGGATTAATTAAAAGAGATCCAACAAGGGATAAAAGATTAATAGAGGTCATTTTATCTTTTCCAAGTGAACAGTTTGTTAGAAATGGAGAGGAGAGATATTTGATTAAAAGAGTCATGACAGGCTTGGTGCCAGAGGAAATACTAAATAACAAATTACTAAGAGGGATACAAGCTGCGGATTGGGTCGAAAGGTTGAGGAAATCTTGGGGAGGAATTTACATAAAATTAGTCAATATGATAAATGATCCTATTAGTAAATATTATTTTGATGAGATAAAAATACGTAAATATATTGAAAAGTTTAAGATACTACCATGTAATTACAATGAAAATGACAAATATGAATTAAGAACTCTTTTAAGTGCATATATTTTTTATGCACATATATGCAAATATTATAAGGAGGGAACATAGATTTTGTAAATTTAAAATAACAATGCTTCTTGAAAGGGGGTGATAATAATGAAAAAAGAATGGAGTAGTCCAAGTGTTACAGATTTGTCAGTATTACAAACAGAAGCAGCAATAAAATCTAATCCAATACATGATGGTGTTTTTTATGATACCCAATATGGTGACTTTGAAGGACATAAGTCATAATATTTAAGCAAAAATAGTTTTACCTAAATGAAGAAGTAGGCTAGTATCAAATTTATTTGATACTAGCCTATAAAATTTAATGGTAATTTTAAAATTAATTTTTAAGTTATTTAATTAATGAAAGTTGATTATGCTCTAGTTTGTATATTTTATCACAAATTGAAAGTGCTGATGGTCTATGAGTTATTATTATGCAAATAGGCTTAGGCACTAAATTTTTAACTTCATTTAATATATTCAATTCAGTTTTAGTGTCTAATGAAGAAGTTGCTTCATCTAAAATAAGGATTGCTCTTTTTCTCAAAAAAGCTCTTGCAATAGTTAACCGCTGAGCCTGCCCTTCAGATAATCCAATTCCTTTTTCTCCTATAAGTGTATCTAAGTTATTTGGAAATGAATTAACGAAATCTAAGGAAGAAGACATTTCTAATGCTTCAAGTATATCATTTCTAGTTGCATTAGGATTACCAAATTTTAGATTTTCTAAAATACTTCCAGAAAATAAAGTATTACCTTGAGGAACATAAGAAATTAATTTTCTATGACTTGTGTTTAGATTTTGTCCATTAATATAAATATTTCCGTTATTGGGATATAATAAACATAGTAAAAGTCTTATTAGTGTTGTTTTACCTTCTCCGGAAGGCCCAACAAATGCAATTGTTTCACCACAATTAATAGAAAAAGAAATATTTTTTAAAATAGGAATAGTTTCATTATATCTAAAATCTACATTTTCAAAATGAATCTCATTATTTAAGGTAGTAGCAATTTCGTCATGGGAATCATAAATAAAACTTTCTAATGTCATATACTCTATTTCTATTAACCTATCTGCAGCAGACAAAGCAGATACAAGCTGAGGAAAAGTACTAGATAGACCATAAATAGGAGTTTGTATATTTGAAAATAACTGTAACATAGCAGTTAAATCTCCAAAAGCAGAAATGCCAAGGGAAAGTTTAATTGTACCCCATATAAAAACTATAAAATAACCAAATAAAGAGCTTAAAGCTAAAAAGCCATTGGAAATAGCAGAAAAATAACTTTTTTTTATTGAAATGTTCAGTTTTTTTGATTGAATTTCTTTTAAATCATTAGATCGGTTATTTTCTAAACAGAAACTTTTTACTATAAGAATATTATTGAAACTTTCTTGCAAAAACCTATTATAAAAAGCTTCTTTTTTTTGAATTTCAATATAGAAAAAGTGTAATTTTCTACCATATATCTTACTTAATAATATTAATAATGGAAAGATACTAATAGAAACTAATGACATTATTGGTGAAATGGATAATAGTGCAAAAAATGAAGATATTAACATTACTACTAAGGCCGTTATTCCGGGTATAGTGATTGTAATCATATTAGTTATGGTGTTAACATCATTAGTTATACGCGTAAGTAATTCTACACTATGATATTTATTATGCTCCATCCAGGTGCTATGAATTATGTGATTATATAATTTATATTGCATTTTATTACGTATATTTTCACAAACATAATTTGAGGCAATCGTGTTAATGGAATTTAAAATTATATTAAATAATAATAATATGCCCAGGATAATCATCCATTTTATAATTTGTTTAGATATATTTTGAGTTGCAGCATCAATTAAAAATTTAGAGACTAAAGATTTTCCTACACTAATAATCGAAATGGTGGAGCCAATTAGTACTAATAGAAAAATCCATGAAAATGAGGATTTACATTTATTATATATCCACCAAATATTTTTGAAAAAATTTTTCATAATAATTGTTGCTATAGAATAACAACTTATCCCTCCTTTTGTAACTAAATTTTTAAGTGCATCCTTATAGTAAATATTGTGTTTTAAAGATAATAAATATTCCGGAAAATTTAAGTGCTATATCAGACTATTAAATGAATTCAATTACTGTTATAAATAAATTCATGTATTTGCTTTGTTGTTGACTCTTCATCAAAAACATAATAATAAATACCATCAATAAGCTTTCCACTACCAGCCTCATCGTGTGGAAATCTATCTTGTAAAATAGATGGATTTCTTAAATAATTTAAAGAAAGAGAAATTATTTCTGATTTTTCTAAGTTAGTATGAATAATAGGAAGAACTTCATCTAGAAGTGAAGGATAATTAGTAACAGGAATAGATTTAGATTTCTCAAAGACTTTAGTTAGTACAGTTCTATGCCTATGGCTTCTTTCAAAATCCCAGCCATCTGTGTATCTTATTCTACAGTAAGCTAATGCTTGTGTTCCATTAACAAGTTGTTCTCCTGGAGTTGTAATAAAAGGAGAGTCGCTACCATTTTTGTTATTTAAATCAGTTATATATCCATTTATATATTTGAGTTCATCATCACTCAGGTTTAATGTAATGCCACCAATTTTATCAATGATCTTAGGCAACGATGTAAAATTAACAGTAATAAATTTATCTATATCTAAGTTAAAGTTTTCATTTAGTGTTTTAATGGCAAGTTTAGGACCTCCAAAAGCATAGGCATGATTAATTTTATCCTTTTTATCTTTTGTAGGAATTGTCACGTAAGAATCTCTTATTATTGAACTTAATTTTATGACATTATGTGTGTTGTCAATTGTTAATATTATAATACAATCTGAACGACCTTCAGAGCCTTCAGGCTCATCTATTCCTAAAAGAGCTATATTTGTAACATTAAAATTCTTAGAAATAGTGGTTTGAGGGAGATTTCTATCAAAATTAAAGTTGCTTTCATTAGTATTAAGAGTATTGTTATTTATACTTTCTTCAATATTAAGTTGATTTTGTTGAGGATCAACTTTATTTGTTTTGTTCAAGTTTTTGTTAGTTATAATCGATAATCCTATAAAGGTTAAACATAATACAAATGCTGCAAAAAAAATTACTTTTTTATAAGATATTTTAATTTTTCTTTCAGGGTTATCTTTAAGTAAACTCCATTTGTGCTTATGTTTGTACTTACTTCTTCGTATTCTTCGCAGGATATTATTTGACACAAACAAAACATCTCCTTCTATGATGGTTAAAATAATATATGCTAATATTTAATGTAATATGTTAATAATTATGTAAATTATGCATTTAGGCATAATTTACATAATTATTTGAATATAAATATAAAAGAACTTTAAGTATAGGAATTAAAAAATAAATTCACATTCTAAGTGAAATTCATCACAATTTAAGAAAGTTGGGAGAGAAAATGATAAAATTTATATTAATATATTGTTTAATAGTACTTGTTATATTATGGTTTTTCCATGGAGCACATAAGAAATGGTGATTTATTGTGTAAATTATAGTGTATTAAATAAAAAAATATAGCCAAAAATTAATATAGGAATTATAATAAATAGGTATACTATTGTTAACAATAGATATAACAAAGGGG
>JAQSXU010000407.1 GCA_029256485.1 Clostridiaceae bacterium | reverse complement strand
ACCTTCGTCTGGACAAGTTTTTATTAATGGAAAAGATATTACTAAATTAAATAGGACAGAACTTAGAAAAACGAGACTTAAAATAGGTATGATATTTCAACACTTTAATTTAATTGGTGGGAAAACAATTTATGAGAATATAGAATTTGTTCTGAAAGCAAATAATTATGAAAAAGAAAAAAGAAGAGATAGGATTTATGAATTATTAGAACTTGTAAATCTAAAGGATAAGGCAGATGTATATCCTTCAAATTTAAGTGGTGGTCAAAAGCAACGGGTTGGAATTGCAAGAGCTATTGCAAATAATCCAGAAATACTGCTTTGTGATGAAGCAACTTCGGCATTGGATTTAGAAAATACTGAGGAAATATTAAACCTTTTAAAGAATATAAAAGATAAGACTGGAATTACAATAGTGTTTATAACTCATGAAATGGAGGTTGCAAAGAAATTATTTAACAGAGTTGCAGTAATGAGTAATGGGGAAATAGTTGAAGTCAATGATATATATTCAATTTTTTCAGATCCTAAGCATGAAGTGACTAAATCATTAATAAGTAGAAATTCCAATTTAGATTTGCCAAAAGAAATTATTAAGTCTATAAATGAAGGGGAAATAATTAAAGTTTATTATAAAGGGGATAATAGTTTAAAGCCAATTATTTCTGATGCAGCTAAGAATTTTGATGTAGATATTAGCATTATTCATGGAAAAATTGATTATATTGATGGAAGGCCAATTGGGACATTAATAATAAGTATAACTGGACATAAAGATGAAATAGCTAAAGCAAAGGTATATATTAAGGAAAATGTTATTAAAACAGAAAGAATTGTTAATGAATATTTGGAGGTGATTTAAAAAATGGATTCTACAATTGAAATATTAAAAAGTGAACTTAGTCAAGCAGTTTTAGATTCAGGAAAAATGATAGGAATAGCAATGATAATATCATTAATTGTTGGAGGGGCTTTAGGTCTTGTATTATATTTAACCTCTAATAAGTTATTTTTTAAAAATAATTTAGCTAATTCATTTGCAGGATTTGTTATAAATATAATTCGTTCACTTCCGTTTATAATATTATTGGTTTTGTTACTTCCAATTACTAAAATAATAGTTGGTTCTAATATTGGACCAGAAGCAGCAACAGTTCCTATTACTATTGCAGCAATTGCATTTTTTGCTAGATTGTCAGAGGGAGCTTTTAATGAAGTTGATAGTGGAGTAATAGAAGCAGCAATTTCATCTGGTGCAAGTTTACGCCTTATTTTGTTTGATGTATTAATAGTAGAAGCTTTTCCAAGTTTAATAAGGGCAATTACAGTGAATTTAGTAAGCTTAATTGGGTATTCAGCTATGGCAGGAATTGTTGGTGGCGGAGGAATAGGTGATTTAGCAATAAGATATGGATATTACAGATATGAAACTGGTGTAATGATTGTAACGGTACTTATTTTATTGGTATTAGTACAAGCAATTCAAATAACAGGAGATGCTTTGGCTACAAAGTTATCTAGAAAATAGAATCATTATGTTTATTAGTTTCAAAGCATTAAGGGGGCGGAAAATGAAATATGATTTATTAAGAAATATAATTAAGGATACAGGGATACAGAAAGAATTATCTTTGGAGAGGAAATAGATAAAAAATATTTAACGGATGGACTTAATTTAGATTATGGGGAAGCTGATGTTTTGGTTTTTGTGGAGAATCAAGAAGAAATCATTAATATAATAAAGTTTGCCAATGAAAATTTAATACCAATTACGCCTAGGGGTGCTGGAACCTGTCTTACTGGGGCAATAATACCTGACAAAAAAGGAATAGTTTTAGATTTATCAAAAATGAATAATATATTAGAACTAGATGAAGAAAACTTTAATATAACTGTAGAGCCAGGGGTTTTATTACAGGATGTTCAAGCATATGTAGAAGAAAGAGGCTTGTTTTACCCTCCAGATCCAGGTGAAAAAACTTCAACTATTGGAGGAAATATAAGCACTAATGCTGGTGGGATGAGAGCAGTAAAATATGGAGTGACCCGTGATTATGTACGCGAATTGGAAATAGTTACAGGAAATGGTGAAACGATAACTGTTGGAAGTAAAACTATTAAAAATAGTTCGGGATTGGATTTAAAGGATTTAGTTGTAGGATCTGAAGGCACTTTAGGGATTATAACTAAAGCTACCTTAAAGCTTATACCAAAGCCTAAAAATACAGTTAATATATTAATATCATTTGAAAAGCTAGAAGATGCTATAAAAAGTGTAAGTAAAATAATAAAATTAAATGCAAATCCAACTGCAATAGAATTTATGGAAAGAAATATAGTGGAAAATTCAGAGAAATTTTTAAATCTAAAATTACCTTCCAATATAGGAAATGCTTACTTGATTCTTACTTTTGATGGTGAAGAAAAAGAAATAATTTCAAATTACACCAATGCAAAAGAAGCAGCAATAAATAGCGGAGCGTTAGATTTTAAGGTACTAAATGAAAATGAAGCTATAGATACTTGGAAAATAAGAGGTGCACTAGCAAGTTCAGTAATGGAATTTAATGAACAATTGCCTATAGATATAGTTGTACCTATAAATAAAACATCAGAGTTTGTTGAATTCACCAATAAAAGTGGAGAAAAGCATGGCTTACAAGTTATTTATTTTGGACATGCTGGAGATGGAAACACTCATGTGAGTATAATAAGAAACGGCATGGAAAAAGTTGATTGGAAGAAGAAATCCTATGATTTAGCATATGAATTATATATAAAAAGCCATGAACTCAATGGTCTGCCATCAGGTGAACATGGAATAGGATTAAGTAAAAAAGAATTTTTTAAGAATGTTACCGGAGAAAAAGAATTGCTATATATGAAAGGGCTAAAAGCTGTATTTGATAAGAATAATATTTTAAATGAAGGAAAAGTGTATTGTTAGATTCTCATAAAATACAATGTTTGTAAAGGAAAAGTGTATTGTTAGATTCTCATAAAATACAATGTTTGTAAATATGTTTTAATTAACTAAAAGATAAATTTGATTTATGAACAAATAATAAAGTCATTTTGTTATCCATTTTAAGTAATATAGTATAAATATTGATAACGAAACATGTAAAAATTTACTGAAATTCTTAGATATAAAGGAATTTGTATTACGATTATAGTTGGATTTAACTGGTATTAGAACTAAAATAAATATAAGGAATGCGCATTCATTTATTATTGAATATAAGCGAGAGAATGATAAATGAAAAATTACTTTAAAAAATTTAGTATAATGTTTGTAATGGCTTTAATGTTTATTGGTATTGGAATGATTGAAGATGGAAGTGCGGTTAATGCTGCTATAACAGCAGACGGATGGCAAAGATATGATGATACTGATAAAAGATTGTTATATACAAAAAATATCATGGGATCAATTAGTAGTGTACATTATAATGGAAGCACAAGTGTCATCATTCCAGGGGAGTCTGTTAAATTTACATTTTACGGAACAAAATTACGAGTTGTTTGTGCAGAATGGAGCAATAAATCTACAAAAAATGTCATTAAAATAGATGATAATATAAGTGATACATTTTCAAGCTATCATAGCAATTCAGGAAGTGTAAGCCAGATAGTAACATACGAAAAAGAGAACTTACCAAAGGCTTTTCACAAAGTAACTATAACAGTCCCAAGTGATGAGGTTAATAAAAATTTAGAACTAGATGCAATAGATATAGATGACACAGGTTATTTAATAGGTAACAATGAATCAATAACATTAGATAAATCAACAATGAATTTAAATGTAGGTGATTTACAACAATTAACTGCAACAACAACTCCAGTAGGAGCACAAGTGACATGGAAATCAAGTGATCCTTCAGTAGCAACAGTAGATCCAACTGGAAAAGTTACTGGAGTAAAAGAAGGAACTTGTACAATTACAGCTACAACTGCTGATGGATTAACTGCAACATGTACCGTAACTGTGACTAAAGAAAATAAGTCGATTTCTTTAAATAAGCCATCTACAAATTTAATAATAGACGATTCGGAAACATTAATTGCAACAACAACACCAGCTGGAATAAGTGTTAAATGGAGTTCATCTGATACATCTGTTGCAACAGTAGATTCAAATGGAAAAGTGATAGCTATAGGAGCAGGAACAGCAACAATAACAGCTACAACATTAGATGGAAGTAATTTAAGTGCATCATGTATAGTGACTGTAGTACCAAAAGGAAATGGTCCAACACCAGCAGATTCAGAGTATATAACTAATATTGCTCATGCCAAAGGTACCAATACTAATAATCCTGGTGGAGAGGTTACGATTATATTTCATGGAACAGCTGATGCTACATTGAGTGTAGTGAAAACAGCAGATGTAAAAGATGTATGGATAGGAGACAATTTCACATATACTCTTGTAATTACTAACACAGGTACAAAAACAGCTAAAGCAGTAGTAGTAAATGATCCAGCACCTAATCATATTGATTTTAATGTTAGTGGAGTAACAACTACTCAAGGGACAGTTGATTCAAGTTCAACATCAAAAAACATTATAGTTAATGTTGGAGATATACTACCTGGAGGAACAGTAACAATTAAAATACCTTCAACTGTAATAGCATAAATTGATTTTTTGAAAAAATAATTAAATATAAAGTTTATGAAAGGTACTTGCAAAATGCATGTACCTTTTAATACTATTACATAATGGTATAAATGGATATTTTATAAACTATTAGAAGCTGTTTTCTGGGTTTGTAACTGGCGGAAAGTATGAATTGTTTTGTGTTTTCAGAATACAAAAGAATTTTTTTGTGAAGAATGTTTAGAGTAGATGTAATAAATAAAAGATATTCTTAAAAATTTAACGATACATGCTATAATTGAAGTAAAGTAGTTAGATTATGATGAAGTAAGTTTGAGGTAGGATAAAATGAGTTTAAAAATATTAAGAACAACTGGTAATAATATTGATTTTATAAAACTTATAAAACTGTTAGATGATGACCTTAATGAACGATATGGAGAACTACAAAAGCAGTATAATAAGCATAACAAAGCTGAC
>JAQSXU010000406.1 GCA_029256485.1 Clostridiaceae bacterium | reverse complement strand
TGCAGGAAGCACTTTCATATGGATTATTAGATGGAATTGATGATGAGCAAGAACTTAAGGATATGAAGGAATATATTGAAACAAATTATGATTTTTTAGGTATCAATTGTGATAATTATAAAGAACAATATGTTTCTAGCAAGATACTTCATCTTAATATAACTGATATTGGTTGTTATCCAGATATTTTGGGAGAAAAACTTATTTCTTTGCTTAAAAGTATAAATGCAGAAAGCATAACAATTATATTGGATACAAAGTGTGATTGGTTTAGTCAAAATAATAACTATAAACCAGTTCGTAAATCATTGAAAGAATTAAGAGAAATAGTTGGAAAGAAAAACTATTATGGTGCTTTTGAGGTAGATTTTAAGCATCTTAAACAAATGATAGAGATTGTATTTTGGTTGGGAAGATGTAATGCTTCATTACCCTACATTCATTTAATTTGTGAAAAACAAAGAGTAAGTTTTATGATATGTAAATATGGAAATTTACATGTTGACACATATTCAAAAGAAATAGATAAAAGTATTGAAGAATCATACTTAGAAAGTGGTTTTATTTCTATAGATAATGAAAATGAATTTCTGGAAGATGAGTTTAAAGGAAGAAAAATCAAAATTTAAATTGTTGAGTAATAGGAGATTTAAATTAATGAGAAGAATAAGAGATGTATTTTATATTTATCACATTTTGGTAAGCCTTTGAATTCACCATTTTTTAATGGAATAAATAATGACTTTGTTTATCTTGCTCATGATGACGGGGGGGGTTGTAAATTGTATTGCAAAGATATGTGTGTATTTAAAGATATAATTGCAAATAAAATTATAGAGAGTTTTTCCACAAATAAAAGAAGGAAAATATATCCTATGCCTGAAGATATAAAAAAAGAGATACTTGAATTAACTAAAAAGGGACTCTTAATAGACTTCTCTAATATATACAGCGATAATCAATGTATTAGTTTAAATTATTATACTATTGGTCATTATGAAGATATGGACGAAATGTATAATAATCTCGAACGAAACAAGTACAGAGCGGATGTTAAAGGAACAATTGAGCATAAAAATAAGTCATGGAAAATACAAAGAAGAAATAATTAAAGTATTAATCTATTTGGTATCTTGCTAGTTGTAATAGGGCATCACATCTCTATATAAAGATACAACCTTATTATATCCAAACAAAAAGTGACTATGTAAGCCGCATAGCCACTAAATTTTATTTGAACTTAAGCTCAATCGTCAAATTATTTTCAAAATAGTTACCTATCATTTTACACCACAAAAAATGATTTTCACTTATATAAGCTAATAAGATCGTTCACTAATATTTCTCCATTTGTAAAATGAATTTTATTGTTGCTTAAAAATCCATCCAATGATTGAATTGTTTTTTCGATCATAGAAATTTTCCATCTTTTGCTTAAATCTTTTTTAAAACTAATATAAATTTCGTTTTTTAATGGTTCATATACTATTGAACACAAAGTATTCTCCTGACTAGTTTGACTTAAAACGTCAAAGGCTTCATTTATTCCAAAGCTATGAATATTATTATCAATATATTCATGAGCACAAATATATCTATCAGCACCTATACCATATACTTTATTATAATCTGCTTCCTTAAAATCCCCATTTGGAAAATTAGTCATAATAATAAAATCATTATTAATAGGACTTAATATATTTGTACTATTTCCTTCTTCCAGAATAAATGCATCACCAGTTTTATCAGCGATAATAGTATGTAGCCCTAAATCCGGGTATAATGGATTTCTAGGATATGAGATTATTCTTTTATTAAGAATTTCAAAAAATTCAGATGTTTTTCTTGTTTTCTTTAGCGCCTCATCAAAAATATCAAAAGCAAACCAATCATTTTCATCGCAACTTGATTTAAAACCTGGACTATATTGTACTGCTTGAGTACAGATAAAAAGACCGTCACTATTAACACCAGCGATATCGATATATTTATTTCCCATTAATGCTGAAAAAATAAAAACATTTTTATCATTAATTTTTATCATTATAACTATTAATTTTCAGTTTTAAATCAATTTCATCAGTATCAAAATTCATACCATAAATAGTTTTTTCTTGACCGTATACTGCAAAACTTGTACACATTTTAGAAACTCCTTTTAATTCATAATTTTGTCATATATAGATATCCAAATTAATAATCAAACTTATAAATGTATTATATATGTGTTTAATTTCGGTAAGTTCCGCATAAGTCTAATTCTCGCTTTGGATATCTATATGCTTAGAGTACTTAGAGAATCATTTAGCTATTTTACCATTGGTTTCACCACTTTCTTAAGGTTATATTTAAATGATATCACTGGCTACATCAAGGTATCAACCTAATACATTTTTCAGAAACAAAAATGCGCCATCTAGCGTTTGCTTTATGGCGCATTTTATTATTGATTTTCTTTTTTCATTCTGAAAATAATTTTCTGTATACTTTTGGTGGATAAATAATACATTTCCGAAAGACTTTTCACAGAAGTACCCTCTTGATATATCTTATAAATATCTGCATTTCTCGCAGAAGTTTCCTCTTTGCTTCTAGTAGTCTCTCCCCAATGCTTTTTGTTGCATTCTTTTTTAGGAATATATATGTATTCACCCTCAACATATTTTTGAATTAAATCCAATAATTCTTGTGGCAACACATCTGTTGCTTT
>JAQSXU010000405.1 GCA_029256485.1 Clostridiaceae bacterium | reverse complement strand
CGAATTTGTAAATAATTATGCTAATGAAATCAATGATACTATTCGCCCATATTCACAAGGAACATGGAATAATGCATATGAAATATGGCAAACCAAAAAACATGATTAATACTTGCTTCACATTTCATAGGATATTTCTAAATGTTTTACTGAAGATAAATCTGATAAATTCTTCCTATAGCTTACTGTTAATGTTTGATTAGAATTGGATCCGTATTCAGTTTTGCTACTCTTTTCAGTTAATATGCCTGTCTCATTAGCAATGGTACTTCATCAACACTATTGTATAACAGAGCCATAGGACCGACACAAAGATTGAATAACAAATAATGAACATTAGAAGAAGAGGGCGAATTAACTCGCCCTCATTCCTGTTGATCATCTTTATTAAACCTTATCCATGTGCCGTGTTTTTTGCCCTGCTGAAAATTTCCTATTTGACATAGCGCCGTGTTTTTTGCCCTGCTGAAAATTTCCTATTTGACATAGCTGCCCAGATTCTCTATAAAATCTCCATTCACCTTCCATTTGGTTGTTTAAAAAAGTGCCTTCTGCTTTCATTTTCCCATTCTTAAAGTAGAGTTGAGTATGAGTTAAGAAAACTTGAATTGTATTCAATTTGATCCTACACTTATATTTCCCTTATATATAATTACTCTGTTAACCTTAAGGCGGCATAATAATTATTACTTACATATTTTATAATAATATTATGTATTTATACAAATTGTTTTTAAAAGCCCATACATTTCCTTGCTATTATTAATAACCACTTTTTTATAGGGAAACTTATCTATCATCTGTTCAGCCTCAATCATGTTCTTTTTATCGTAATTATGATTCCATTTAATAAGTCCAACCATTCCTTTAAGAGTTTCTCTTTTATTACATGTTTCTAGCCCTATGTTCCTCATTAAGAACCTTTTGATGATTCTCCAATCTCTTGTATAAACATTTGTTTTCAGAACAATAATTATATCTGCTTTATCAAAGCTTGCGCTCAGCCACCCGTAATAAACCCCTTCAATTACCCATTGATTGTTTAATAGTATCTTTTGTAAATTCATATCTCTTACTTTGGTATCTGCTTTAATTCCAAAGGTGTTTGTTGAATTGTTCCAAAATATATCATCCAGATTATAATTTTTAATATTTGTTTGATTTGAAATTAGATTTGCCATATATGACTTTCCGCTTCCCGGTCCGCCAATAATATGTATTCTCTTAAATTGCATAGTTTTCTCCTTAATCTTAATTAGTAAAATAAGATGATTACGAATTGGTCTTTATAATGGTTAGTAAATTGAAAAGTGATTATCCTTTAAAAATTTCAGCAAATTATCCTTTAATTGGTTGCCACCCTTAATAGTCTTATAGAGAATTTTATTTTTATCTGACCCTCCAAATTTCTTTTTTGCTAGGTCCAAATAATCTCATAAAATTTCCCCATCTTAACTTTTAAATATGAATGTATGTAACAAAACATTATTACATATATTCTACTTGTTTCTTTATATTCCTTTATCTAGAGAAAATAAAAAAAGCAGCCCTTAATGAACTGCGGATATAATTTAAATTTAGGCTATTCTGAAAATACATGCGGATAATTTTTATTATCTTTTATTAGTTCTTTGACGTATTGATTTAATCCTTTTGGCAAGTATTTTGGGATTCCTATTTTTTCTTTTGTTTTTTCTAAATTACCATAATCTCTGTCCTTGTACATGCCAATAACAGCCCAGTCATTATTAAAATCAATCCATATCTCACATGACCCATATAACTGTTCATTTTTGGGAACATCTGCCCAATCATAGTTTTTGCACATGTTTCTTATTTTGTTCATCACATTCTTATCTGTGATATCAAATTCTGTTCCATCACTGGTGCTAATAGTGATTTTATCTGAATTTTTTTCAAACATGCCAGTTCCAGGTCCACCTTTACCGCTACAACTACTGAAAATAGCAACCCAAAGTAAAGTAATAATAATTAGCTTATACTGTCTTTTCAGCATACATCCCCCCAACCTATATTTACTCGAAAGTAAAAGCTATTTATTGCTTCGTCATATCCATCTATTCTAGCGTAACATAAGAAGATTCTGCATTAATTGCATTTTGTCAAACATTATGGACCCGTTCCAATGCTGATAATTTTCCATGGGGAATCCTTTTCTTTTTTTGCCACATAAATAAATCTTAATTGTTTTCCATTCTCTGTTGTTATAACTTTTTTATACTCTGCATTATACTCTGCAGTTACTTGAACCTCATCATAATTCTTATTATAAAGCTTTATGGCTGCTTCAGATGATACTTTAATATCAGTTATCTTCACTAAATTTTTAAAATCGGAATCAAGTGTGTTACTAAATTGATTAGCATATTCAGTTGATAAACAGCTTTTTGCGGTTTTATAATCGCCTTTACTTAAGCTGTTATAATAAATTTCAACTAATTTTTGAGGAGAAGCATTTTTCAAATCTTTAGATAAAACATCACTTTTGTTATTAATGGCACAACCTACTAAATAAAGTGAAATAATAAATAAATATAGAATGATTG
>JAQSXU010000404.1 GCA_029256485.1 Clostridiaceae bacterium | reverse complement strand
AGATATCAAAAGTGCAATAACAATTATAGCTGGCATACCATTTCCAATCCAGAAAATAATAATTGGAGCTAGAGCAACTTTAGGAAGTGCATTTAAAACGACTAAATAAGGATCTAATATTTTTGACAACTTAGGAGACCACCATAAGACTATGGCTGCAAGCACCCCTAAAATTGTTCCCAAAGAAAAACCTAAAATAGTTTCATAGCAGGTAACACCTATATGCTTAAATAAACTTCCATCCTTATATAATCCAAGAAAAGAATCGACTACTCTACTTGGACTGGATGTCAAAAAAGGATCAATCCACTTAAAGTCAGCTGCTATTTGCCATAAAGCAATAAATACAACTAAAATCATAACTCTGATAAAAGTTATTTCCTTCTTGGTTCTTCTCACTTTTTCCAAATAGACTTCATGTTCCTTAGAAATCTTGTTTATATTATTCTTCTTAAACACTTACATGATTCAACTCCTTCCATAGCCTATTAAAATAATCTGTAAAGTCTGGCTCTCTCCTCTTTTGAAATGGAGTTAAATCATCCTTTTTAAAATAAATTGGAACTTCAACTTTTACTTTTGATGGTCTTTGGGATAATACTATTACCTTTTCTGATAAGGATATAGCTTCAGCTATGTCATGGGTTACCATAATCGCTGTCTTTTTTTCAGATTTTATTATCTTATATACATCATCGCATACCAAAAGTCTAGATTGATAATCTAAAGCTGAAAATGGTTCATCTAAAAATAATATTTCAGGATTTAAAGCTAAAGTTCTTATAAGTGCAACTCTTTGACGCATTCCTCCAGATAACTCACTTGGATAGTGGTTTTTAAATCTTACTAAACCATAAGAATCCAGTAATTCATTTACTCTATTCTTAGCTTCATTTGTTAACTGTTTCTTTATTTTTAACCCAAGAATTACATTTTCCCAAACTGTATTCCATTCAAAAAGATGATCCTTTTGAAACATATACCCTATTTTATCTAAGTTCTTCTTAATAGACTCTCCTTTATATAAAACATCCCCTTGAGAAGGCTCTAATAGACCACTCATTATATTCAGCAAAGTTGATTTTCCACATCCTGATGGTCCTAGTATAGAAATAAATTCTCCATTATTTACTTCAAAATTAATATTCTTAAGGGCTTGAGTTTCTCCTTTAAGAGAATGATAATTCATAGATATATCTGTAACTCTTAGCAAATTCATATAAAATCACCACCTTTTCGTCTCTATGTGATTTCTATTTAACTGCTTTTTCAGCATAAGAATTATCAACTATCTTAGAGAATTCTGGTCTAGCAGGAAGTAAACTCTTATCATAATCCGATATTATATACATAAGTCTATTTAAATTTTCTTCTTTTATTTGTGGTTTATGTGCTATAGCATCGATTTTTTTGTAATTATCGATAACAGTCATAACAATTGCTTTATCAGTTCCCGGAAAATATTTAATTATACTGTCAGCCACTTCTTCTGTACTATGAGCAAAGAACCACTCTTGACCTTTATAAATAGCCTTTGTAAAGCCTTCACTCTTGACCTTTATAAATAGCCTTTGTAAAGCCTTCAATTACCTTTGGATTTTTTGTCATATAAGATTTTGTAGAAAAGAAACAAGTGTAAGGAATCTCCCCAGATTCTTCACCAACTGATGCTAGTATTGCTCCTGTGCCTTCCTTAACAAGAGCAGAAGCTGTTGGTTCAAAAAGTGCTACATAGTCGCCAGTACCTCCCTTAAATGCTCGGTACATGAAAAAGCGATTTTAGATAAGTGTATTTTAAGAGTTGATTTAAAAGATGAATTTAAAGATTTGCCAACAAATTCAATTGCTGAAAATTTGATTAGGTTTAGGAAGTTAAATAATCTAACTCAAAAAGAATTGTCACTTCTTACTGGTATTAATAAATCAAGTATTTCTAAATATGAACGTGGCGAGTTGTTTCCTTCTAGAAAAAACTCAATTATATTGGCTGATTTTTTTAGACGCGATACAAAATATTTTCATGATGATTACTTTGAAAACTTAGCTGTTCATTGCTAATTTTTATCAAAAAAAATAGTTAATGAATCCGGAACATTAACTATTTTATATACTTATTATTTAATTAAAATAATATAACTTTATTTAACTTTAATTGTGTTATAAGCAAAAGCAAGTGCATTTGTATTCTTAATTAAAATGTGCATAGCCACAAAAGGTCCTATTCCACATAAAAATGCTCCAAATATCATCCACATAAGTACTGAAGTTCCATTTTCTGAAAAATGTAAATTATAACGTGGTGCATTCTCTGCTAATCTATTACCAATATTGTAATACCAGAACCATGAATAGATTCCTAATGTAATTATAGATAATAAAATAAATTTTATTAGTCCTCCAGTTTGCTTTCCATCTCCATCACACATTATATTAATATCTTCTGCTAATTTGTAGATAAACCAATAGCTATATATCCCACAAGTTAAAATCGTAAATAATATGTATTTTCCAAGTCCCCTATTTGTAGTAATCATTAATTTCCCCCACTTTGTATAAATTTTAATACTTTATAAATAAATCCATTTTCAATATTTATATTAACAACATCATCCGGATTTAAAATTCTAAATATGTATGTTGCAATAAACAAAAATACTCCAATAACTATTGCATAAAAAAATATTTTTTTGGGAATATAGCGCTTAAACAATAATATAGGTAAATAAATTACTGGCAAAATAAATAATGGATGAAAATGAAACGCACCTTTTATATCAAGATGAAATAAGTAAATCCATGCTCTTGTCATTCCACATCCAGCACAGGATACACCTGTCAAAAATCTAATTGGGCATCCAATACCAATAATATTATAAAAAGCATATAATACAATGATACAAAAAATAAATTTTAAATATCCCCTAATATCTGTATTTTTCATATAATTATATCCGTTCCTAGTTTATTCAATAATAATTGACAATTTATTTTACCATGTTACCAAATTTATTACAATATTATATATATTATCCCACATTACTATTTAATATCATATTTCATTAAAAATACCATCAAAAAATTGACGAGACTAAATTACTTTGTACAATCATAAAAATGCACTCTTTCTATATAATATTTTCAATTATTTTCTTTCAATTAAATATATCATTTGAAAACTTTTCTAATGAATATTACTTACTAATGTATTGACAGCAATATATTAATATGTTAATTTAATTGTATTAAATTAAATTTTAAACAATTAAATTTAATATCATTTTATTAAATACCATTAGGAGGTTTACATATGAGTTTAATTGGATTAACAAAAGGTACTGCTTTAGAAAAAAAAATTGATGAAATGTGGAAAGGGGAAGCTATGGCTGCAGCTGCTTATCATGCTTTTGCTATAGTTGCTAAAGAAAAAGGATTATTGGAATTATCAGAGGCATTAAAGAAAATTGCTGCTGATGAAGCACGCCATGGAGGAATATATGCTGCATTAAATGGTCATACAAATACAAATTTATCAGAAACATTAAGTTCAATGGCTAATGGTGAAATTTCTGCCAGCGAACAAATAAAGGAATTATCTAATGAAATACATAAATTAGGTTTTGAGGAAGCTGCCCAAGCTGTAAAAGCTGCTGCTGAAGATGAATATGGACATGGC
>JAQSXU010000403.1 GCA_029256485.1 Clostridiaceae bacterium | reverse complement strand
TTATTTTTATTTAATATGTATCTAATAGATTTATCTAAAGTAACTTTTATTGCATGACGTTTTACATAGCTCATATAATCACCTATCCTCTTTTATAAAACATCAGCAATTTTTTCACATATTGTATCCATCATTTTTTGAAGATCTTCAAGATCTTTTTTATTCATAGTTTGATTAGTATTTACTACTCTTGCAATTTGATTTATATTATTTCCTATCTTATTTAATTCCACAGAAAGATCCCTTACTGCTTTTAAATCCTGTTGAATTATCATACCATCCATGGCAATAGTTCTTAAATATTCACTTCTATTTAAGAGAGCAGCTTTAGCCTTAGTATCTATAATATCCTTTTCATATTCATCTACAAAAAAATTTAATTTTATATCTCTAATTCTGTTTTTTCCCATTAAATATCACCTCGGATTTATCCACTGAATTATATAAAATAACATTTGAAAAATTTTATTTTTCTAAATTGGGGTATTAGGGTTCTCCCTAACAAGTTCGGAAGTGTACGTACACTTCCACTACTTGCTATCCTTACTCCTTCTCTCTATCATACCCTATAGCCCCTTGTGTTTTCAATATTTTCGAGGAATAAAAAATAAATTACTAAATACAAAATAGATTTAAAAAAGATTGCAGATAGATTGTAATAATGTGCATAATACAATGTGGTTTTTCCTTGTATTATGTGCATTGTGAAAAGCTGTAAACCCAAACGGTAGTGCGGGAGGGATTTAATACAGAACTCATAATTTTATATATACTTTAACTGAAGAGAATAATCAATAAAGATAAGCACTTTTATTTAATAAAAATACCATATAAAAACTTTTAAATCATAAAATAAAAATTATAATTATTAAAATAACGGTATAAATATTTATTGTAAAAAACAAAAAAGAGCAATTAATGCTCTAAAATGGTGGGATCTATGACGTTTTATAAGAATATTGTGAAGTATCAACACTTATATATAATTTACAAAAAAATCATAAAAAGTATGAAAAATAGTTGAAGCAGTTATATTTTTACACTTAAAAAATAAATACCCTAACAACAAAGCAACTGGTAATAATAAGATTAATGAAATAATAGCATTAATAATACTCATATTATCTATCAACATTCTTTGAAATATATGAGCAAAGCAAAAAAATAATGCTGAAAATATCAACCCTTTTGTATTTCCTAACCATTCTGTTAATCTGTATTGAACATATCCCCTAAATATAATTTCCTCACCCAAAGCTGTAAAGAAGCAATTTGTAAAACTCCAGATACTAAATGAGAATTGTGGAATAAATATGTATTTTAATTGGTGTTTTATTATTACTATACAGAACAAAAATAAAATATAACTTACTAAACCAATAAGTATAGATTTAAAGATGTTAATTTTGGTAATACCTAAACTGTATAGGCTTTCTTTTCTTAATATAACTGAAATCATTACAGGTATAATTTCTAATATAGCAATAATGATATAGACAATTAAGCCTGTACCACTATTTGCATTAACTTTCATTTGATTCACTACGAAATTTTTTATAGAAATTAAGATAAGTGGACACATAATAATTATTATACCTAAAGCAACAATTAAACTAATTATTGCTGAATGCTTGATATTTACTAAATTTATTTCTTTATAATTAAAACTTGTCTTTTTAATTATAAAGTTAACAGTTAATGTAGTTAATGTTAAGCTAAGTATTAAATATAAAGTATTAATTAGTGATTGTGATATCTGCATATATCTACTCCCTTCATCATAAATTCTACTATTACTTAACCAAAAATATATATAATGAAGTCTATAATATTTATTCTCTTTTGATAAATAAGTATTCAATTTTTCAATCACAGTATAGACTGCCGAAAGTTGAATTTTTAAACTGCTTATTACAACTTATATATAAAAATATTTTAAACTAAATTTTCAACAGCTACAATGCTGTAAATATCTTTAAATTTGTACTGTTAATTTTCTATCTATATACTAGTGTGATATAATATCTTCAGAAGATAGATAGTATTTAGGTTGCCACCTTCAGAAGATAGATAGTATTTAGGTTGCCACCTTCCAGGATATTTATTTCTTCCAAAGGAAAGCTGTAAGGGACTCTGACAACAGAGGGGGTGGCTAGATGGATGATAGATTAGCTATAATAGCTATAGTATGTATTGCTATAACTGCTATTGTATTAGGATCGCTAACAATATTTGCTGTATTAGCATATTCAAAAGATAAAGCATCTTTGAAGCTGTCAAATAAATCTAAAGATTTGATTGATAATGAAATTTCTATTGATATAGAAGATCATGATTCAAAAAATCCAAAAAAGTAAAGACATTCTCGCAAAATGCCTTTACTTAACCTAGATATTTAAACTACAAAATATAGCCCTTACAGCTTTTCTATTTATAGTATATCATAAAATATAATTTTTAACCTTATTTTTTATTACAATTAAATGTATATGATATGTCTTAAAAGTATTTATACTTCACTTTTTTAAGTTGTTATCCTACTCTATCTTTTTCATCATCATTCCATCCTAAAAGCTTTTTCTCAAGTTCATTATAATCATATTCCCTTTGATCATAGTCATTAAAATGTGTTTTAGGCATATTGCTTATAGGTTCTTTAAACGCTCCTGGTTTAACCATGCTTATCATAGTTCCTATAAGATTTTCTACCTTTTTATTTTTAAAGTAATTATAGACCTTTGATATAAGATCTATGTCACCATTTGAACTATCATATATCTTCTGTGCTTCAATTGAAGTAACCTTATGTTCATACATTATCTTTTTAACTTTCTCTATGTATTTACGATTATCTATTTTTTTATTTTCTTTAGTAACAGCTATATAATCTTTAACTTCTTTTTTATTATTAGAATATATGTAGAACTTTAAACTTGTAACTTTTCTACCTGTTTTCACTTCTTCAAATTCAAACCATATATCGCTTAATTTTTTTAATTCCTTTTGAGTTCTATTTAAT
>JAQSXU010000118.1 GCA_029256485.1 Clostridiaceae bacterium | reverse complement strand
ATTGTTTGCTAATATTTCCATTGTCGTACGTGATTTTCCTGTTCCACACTCTAAATCAATTACTTTAAAATATGTATCATTTTCACCTTCATATATTTCTTTTCTCAAATATCCTTTTTGCTTATTCAATTTGTCTTCATTACAATTTTCCATCAATCAAAACCTCCAAACTCAATTTTTTATTAATTATGTTTTCTATCCATCCATTTATGAAATATTTCTTGTAATTCATTTGAATCTTTAAATTTAATAAAAACATCATTTTTACCACCAATGCCAAACTCCAGTGGAATTTGTCCATTTTGTAAATAAAAGTTTGCCTGGTTCATGTCATAAATATATCGAAATTCTTTTATCATATTATTACCTCCTGAATTATAGGAAGTGTCGAGGATATGGTATAACTTCGACACCACTATTATTATTTAATATTTTATTTTTCTAAATTTAACCCCATAGATATCAATATCTCCTGTTTCATCTTCAACTATCTTTTCAGTAATATTTTTTATCACTTTAAAACAACTAAGAAATTGTACTGCATCACAAGAATATAATGTTTTTAATAAATTCCTGCCAATTTTTTTATATTCTTGATGATCTTTCTCTACATCCTTCTCTGCATCAGATAATCTTTTAATTATTGTATATATCATCGCAGAATCAATTTTTATTTTACTAATTTCTAGATAATATTCTTCTCTTATTTGTTGTGCTTGTCTATGTTTATCCTTTTTTTCTATTGTTTTAGATTTAAATATATTTGAAATTTCTATTTGCATAGATGTTATAAGATTTACAATCTTAATAATATCTTTTCGTTTATCAAGTGTACATTTTTCTTTATATATTAAAGTTTTTAGTTCTACTTCTCCATCTGTATAATTAGCAGATTTTTGTAGTATCTTTCTTTGTCCCATAATTTCTGCAAGATAATCCATACTACATTTATAATGTTCATATTTATACTTTTGCTGTTTCTTACCAACAAATAAATTTTTAAAGAAATATGGTCTAGTTTTTTGTGGTAGATAACCTTTTGCTCTAATTCTATCCATCTCTTTTTTAGCATTAACTGGAGAATCTTTTTTACATCTATCAATTTCAATACAACTTAATACATTTAAATTTGATATATCTTTATAAAGTTCCAATAACTCTTCTTCACTTGCTCCGTTTTTCTTTTCTGTCCAGTAGACTGAATTTAACATTTGAACGAGATTAATTATTTCACCAATCTTATTACTGCTGCACTTTATATCTGTTTCAGATAAATCTTTAGAATTATAACTTCTCTCAATTTTTGTTTTTGGAGTAAAATCTGTAGATACTAAAAATCTATCTATTTCTTCATCATCTATAGTGATTTTATTTTGTATCGTTTTAACTTGGTCACATATCTGTTTTTGATTGCTAATAAGCATAGCATCGCCATCTACATCCATCGAACTTTCTAGTTCAAATATATTCCATCCTATTGCAGAAATGTAAATCACATTCTTACTTGCTGTATAAAAATATCTGGATAATATTCCTGGTGCAACATTTTTAAATACAGTCATATTTGACATTGTTGGTTGTGGTGAACGTACACCTAAAACATCATCACCCACATTAAATTTAGATGTATAACATTCTCCTATACCCAATTCACTTGATTTACCATCCCATTTTCCTATTGCACATTTTAAATATGTCAAGGGCGAATTGATAACAGTTGCGTATGTTCCAGGAACTAAAACGTGTCCCCGTTTCACATTGTTTACATAACTTTTTACTACTTCATCCCTAAAGGTTCTACCAATTTTTGTATGTATAAAATCTTCATTTATATTTAACATGCTAAGTACAAAACTGGAATTGTCTTTAAAACTATCTAATTCTTCTATTTCTTCATCATTAATCTCATTATCGTTATCTTCATCAATTAATTCTGTTATATCTGCATCTTGAATTAGTTTTAGATGCATTTTAAATACACTAGTATCTTCCTTAAGCAATTTAATATATCGTATGGTATCGTCCAGGAGATTTTTCACTTGATTTTTATCCATGCCAAGTGAATTGATGAGTTGATAATGTGTTTGTGCCATTCCATTAAAGTGGTGGTGTTGGTCTTTCTCATACTTACAGATACCCCATACATTAGACATAATTTTTGTCCAATCTTCAAAGGATTTATATTTTAAATATTTTATACTAGATTCTGTTGTAATAAGTTTTATATCCTTAATATCCTTTGCAAGAGTTTTATTACCTTCTACTTCTAGTAATTGGTCTATAGTTTTTATACCTTCATCATCAAAAAACTTTTGTATATCTGTTTGTATTCCTATCCCTTTGTAAAATCTATTTCTAATTTGTAATATTGCCTTATCTTCATATCCATTATCAAAGAACACAGATTTATCAAGTAAAGCCTCACCATCAAAAAGTTTGTTGGTTATCTTTGTTTTGGAAACATCTGTATGTAAATCACCTGATATTACATTATTATTATCATCTAATTTTTCATTAATTAATTTTGTTGCCATTACTTTATCTTGAAATGTACTTTTGGCATCTTTAATAATTAATATATTCTCTGCTTTTATAGTAAATATATCTACAATACTTGAGGTAAGTAAAGAAATATAGGCTTCTAACGATGGTAAGTCTAGGTCTGTAGAATTAATATACTCAATTCCTGCAAATAAAAAATCAATTATGTTTTGATAATATTTTTCATTTACAAAATTAATTTTACCTGATCTGGCAGAACCACTCGACCTAAATAATCTAACAAATTTAGTATCTACACCATTTATTTTTATAGTAAATCCATCGTCATATAATTTATCTCGTAATTCTGTAGTAGATACAATATATTTTGCTTTTATATCTTTGATTTGAGACAATAAATTTTTAATTACTGGTTTTAATTGTTTTAATTTCTTATTAACTATTTTTAAATTATCTTTTAATTTTTGTAATTTATCATCGTTTTTTTCTATCTTTTTTGAAGATTGAATGTTAGTTTTAAAATTAATTAATTTATTTTTATGAGTATTATGTATATCTAACAATAATAATAATTGATTATATTTTTCATCTGACCACAAATCACCTGAATTATCTACAGCATAATTAAAATTAACTGTAACAATATTATTACTATAATATCTATTTGTTTTCTCATTTAATTTGATAAATTTTTTTATGTTTTGATGTAACCAGATTACAAATAAACTATAATCCATGCTACCTTTATATCGTTTTAAAACTCTATATCCTTCTTTTATGTATTGTTCCTGTTTCTTTTTAACATTCTCAATTGCTAATTTGTTATTATATATGTCCTTTGCTTCTAAATTCATTATTTGTATATTTTTATTCATAATAATAATTCCTCCCTTTGATTTTTATTTTTGATTTTGAGTTAATTATTTATTTTTATAATTTTTAGCTGTAATTTCAGTTAAGTCTGTTAATAATTTTGTTGTTTCTTCAAATACAAAAACTGATAAATTCTTATATTTAAAATTTTGTTCTGTATGAAGTAATTCATTACCTTTAACAACAAGCTCCATTGCAATTTTTTTACTAAATATTTTTTTGATTGTCATATTAATTTACCTCCTTTGACTAAATTATTTTTTCAAAACCTATTGACTTATTACCAAATATGATGTACCATAAAAGTACGAAAATTATGTTTTAAATCACTACCTCATATTTGGTGAATAAAAATAAAGTAAGTGGTTAAAATTAAAATATAATTAAAAGATAAAAGATATTGAACAGTAAGCCCTTAACTTGCCGTCCAATTAATATTATACTAGGGTAACATTTATTTTGAAACCTTTGTATTGGTTTATTTTTTGTTATATTCTATTATCTGTAAAAAATAACTTTGTAATACTCTACATTTCTTAAGTATAGTTTAAATTGCTATGCTTTATTTGTGTTGGAATAAAATCACGATTTTATAGCGTTATTCCCTGCTCTCTCAATTCTTCTGTGTAATCTTCTTGATTGGCTCTATCATAAAAATCATTTAATGAATCCCAGTCTGTATCTGCATATGCGTCCTCTATTGATTGTCTATGTTCTTGAATTTTATCCTTAAGTAAATAGTTTACTATTCTGAATAATATAATTGCTAATTTAAATTTTAGTTTCCCTATCATATTATATCCCCCTAAAATGCTTCCAATATTATTTTGTTGCCAGATTCTAATAAGATATGATAATCTTCTACATCATAAGAATTACTACCAGTATACTCACTATATATTTGTTTTATATCTTTATATTTGATATCTAAAAATCCATTTTCAAATTGTGATCCACCTATACTTAATAGAGTGTCATCTTTATGCAATATACTTCCAACCTCAAAATCATCCAATTGTAACATGTAGCTTTGTTCTCCTTCGGTACTCAAAAATACATCTTTTCCATTTAGTTCTTCCTGCATATTGTTGTAAAACATTTGTGATTCCATATCTAATTCTTTTCTTCTATTCATAATTTGCTCTCCTTATTATTTAATAATATTTACTTTAATTCTTATATCCAGTATTAACAATTAATAAATATTTATTCTTTTCCATTATCTCTTCATTATCATTACCTCCTGAGATTTATTTGATTTACTTTATAATTCTATTATACTTATACGGATAGTATTTGTCAACGAATAGTATTAATATTTTTTAATTATCTTTGACAAATAGTATTTATTAACATATAATATGCATATAGATACTATTTGTGTAAGAGGTGTATAAAAATGATAAAAATTTGTATTGAAGGCATATTGCATAAGAAAGATAAAACAGTATATTGGCTTAGTAAACAAACAGGTATGACTCAAAATAATTTAGCTAATTTAATTAACGAAAAAACTACTTCAATAAAATTTGATAATTTAGAGAGAATCTGTGACGCACTCGAATGTGATATATCGGATGTGCTGAAGATAGAAAAAAGGTAGTGGAATTAAATCCTACTACCTTTAATATTAAAATAAATTTTTATATTATTTCTGTACTAAAATTTTATACTATATTTTTAATGTTATTACATATTTGATTTATTTGGTTTTCAATTGTACCATATATGTTTTCTTGATCTTTTGCACGATTTGTGTTCCATATAGGATAATAAATCCAGTTTTTATCTTTAAGTAGTTTTATCTTTTTCTCTTCTCTAGCTTTATCTTTATGAAAAATGTCTCCGTTAACCTCTATTCCAAACTTGTGTATCTTACTATTCATTTCATCCATTATAATTATTGGAATATCAACTTCTTTAGGAGCTATTATTGTTTTATTATTTATACCAACTACTACCTCATATTTACTGGTATTAATATATCCTGCTAGATAATCTGCAAATGAATTTCTAATTGCATTCTCCAATATACTACCAACTAAAGCATTTTTAGCTAAATATTTATTTACTGTTTTCCTACCAGCTACTAATGTATTTTTATAATTGCGTCTGTTATGCTTTACTGCATTTTTTTGTGCTGTTTTCATATCTTTCTCTAACCCCATCTGTCTAAGTTTCTCATTTATTGTTGAATATGAGCGACCAAACATATGAGAAATTTGAACCGGGGATAATTCACATATATTTGTAAAATAGTAAAAAGCTTTAAAATAATCACTTAAATTATCGTACCCATATCTTTTATATGTTATAGGAGTAATTATATTATCTAAAAATTTCTTTTTAAATTTTTCAAATAATGTATTATATTCATTAATCTTTATTTGCGTTAAATTAAATTCATTTATAGAAACTTTATAACTTTTTTCCCTAATTTCTTTTAATCTTTTTTGTTCACATATGAACCTTTCTTTTGTTTCTTCGTAATTTGTACTATAATTTAATCCTATTGCTAAATAAGCATTATATGCATTATTGTGAAAACCTTTTTTATTTGGATATAATATTTTACCTATTTCTGTATAATCTAATTGTTTTTCAAATCTTAGATAATAAAGAATATAAATATAGTCTTCAATTGACATAAATTTATTAAGAATCATACTTTGCGAATTTAATATAAAAGTGTTTTTAGCATAGTTAATATAAACTGATAAATCTGCTTTTATTAAATCTTTATTAATTTTAAAATCTTTCATTTTTAATCTTAGCATAGCTATCCCTCCATGAAATAGCTTATGTAAAATATAAAAAGTTATGTGAAATTAATCATGGAAGTGCAGAAAAATTTATCTAAGTTAATCAATGTTGATTTTAAAAGATTGTCGGATATGCGTAACCCATGCAATTCATCTATTTTATCTATTGCTACTCTTGCACGTTCATAAGTCCTACCCGAACCAATATCAACTTTTTCTGCTATAATATCACGAGATTGTCCTCTGTCTGGTGTAGGACCATTGTCCTTAACCACAGTATTGCCAAATTGAGTTGATTGTTGTCTTTGTTTAGCATTTTTCTTTCAATTTCTTCCCATAATTTGCCCTCCTGAGCTTTCTGAGTCATTGTTTTCCGTTGTGGAACGGTGTCCACAACGACATATTTTATATGCTGTAGTTGCTTTTAAACCGTCATTCTCTACTAAAGATTGTAGCTCTGGAATAAGATTATTTAATTTCTTATAATTTATTAATTGTGATTGGTCTACTCCTAATTGTATTGCAAGTTGTTTTTGATTTGGCACATTAGAATTATTCAAATCTGCCTCTTTCTTAGTGTATTGATTACCTCTGAAGCCACCATTTTTTATCCCATATATTCTTTCAAGTTCAGTAATACATCTACTGTTTTAGTCTGTCCGTTTATCGTATGTGATTGTGAGATAAAATCCTCTCTTTCCTCTGAGGGAATATCAAGCAATGCGAATATTTTTGATTGATTCAAATTCCCATACGTATTGGAATTTGAAAATTCTTCTGCAACTTTCATAAATTTTCTACTTGTTTCTTGACTAAAATCTACCTTTTCTTCTAACCACTTCCCCCATTCACCATGTGGTAAACTTTCTTTTACTTTAATGAAAATTACTATTTCTCAACACCAATTCTATGCTCTGAAATCTCTATCCTATATTCAATTTTAAGGCACTAATTTTTTTGTAATGCAATTATACCTTTTCCGATTTTAAATGAGTTTTAGCCATAAATTAATGACATTTTCTGTTAGATTTATGATAATAATAAAGTAAAAAGACCTGCTATATAAGCAAGTCCTATTTATTAATTATTTGGGTGTAATTTATTTAAAGTCTTTGCATCTAAATCTTTTATAATAACTGGATTAATAAAGGTTCTATTTTTCCCCTCTAATCCTATTATTTGTTCATCGGTTAAAACATTAAAGTTAACTACTTTTTGTAGTTCAGCCTGGTCAAAAATAAATCCTACTGCACGTTCACTAGATGCCTTACCATACTGATCTGTAAAAGTTCCCATTGCATCAATCTCAATTAGATTATATTTTTTGAATTCATCATTTTTATAGATTTGTGAAAGTCCAATTCTAGCCCTTGTAATTGAATCATTTGCTATACTATTGGCGCTTAATTGACTACCTGTAAAAGTTATTGTAAGCTTATCTCCTTCTATAGTAATCTTTCCATCAGTAAAATACTCTGCTACTAAGTCATTTAGGCTTTTAGGCTTTATCTCAGTATTGTTACTTATATTAGTAGCTGTACTAGATTTACTAGTAATACTCCTTACACAACTTCCTATAACTCCTATAATGAATAATAAAATAACAATTAATACTATACATCCTGGTTTAGAACCTTTCTTCTTTTCTTTTTCCATCTCTCTTTTCCTCCTTGCTGCTTAAGGATTACAGCTAACCATGTAAAGTAATTAAATTTGTTAATTATATACTTGACTTACCGAACTGAATCAACTAATGTTGTGGCAGTCTTGGACACGTTCCGAGGGCATAGGAATCCTTGTATTAGAAACAAGGATTAATGTTGCGTCATCTATTGTATCCCTTCAACATCCGTAACGACTAATATCATTAACAATTACATTCTAGCCCTATAATTGCACCATATGGTGTGATATTCTTATCGTGTATTTCTACACCTAGACTTCCAAAGCCTTATATTTTTGATAACCCAG
Source organism: Clostridiaceae bacterium (assembly GCA_029256485.1). The sequence goes on along the minus strand of JAQSXU010000118.1, from coordinate 1,840 downwards.
TAGGGAGTTCCACCTTACTATACACACTGGGGATTTACGCCCTATAGTTACGGTTATAAGACGCAGAAATGCCCTAGCCCATTGGTAACTTTTTTCATACCGTGGGGAGCATATACACCATCTCTGACAGGTTATTTTATAGTGATTATTCCAGTCTCAACACATTTGACCTGTTGTCTATCCTAAAAAAGACAGCAAGAAATTAGACCTTTACAAATCCATTTTTTTGAATTACAATAAAGATATCGGATGTGGAATTTGTTAAGGTTTTATTTAACAATATTCAATTGTAAGTAAGTCAGTATTTGCACTACTGGCTTATTTTATTTTTTGGAGTAATTCTCTTAATTCACATTCTGCCAAAGTGATATAATGTAAATCATCAAAATTAATAGGTTTGTCTGTTGTCCCTGAAGCTTTATAAATGTAGAATCCACTACTATTTTTTTCTACAATGTAAATGTAAACTGTCCCCCATTCTTTAATATCTATATCTTGAATAATTATGTTTTCTTGCTTAATACGTGCTATTAAATAAAACTCTTTTATATATCTGTATTGATCCATACTATTTCCCCCTCAAATATCTACTTACAGAATCCATTTTTTCATGTTTTTTTATTAGGTCAGTAGTTTCCAATTGTATATATTGACGAGTTGTAGAAATTTGGTTATGACCCATAATCCTTTGTAAAGTAAACACATCCATTCCAGATTTAACTGCATTTGTGGCAAATGTATGCCTAAATACATGGGGCGTACATCTTACATCTATTCCCATTTTCTTACCATATTTCTCAAAACTTCTTATGATAACCTCATGGTCTATTTTGTCAATAGAATTTGTAGACATAAAAACATAAGTACATTTATTCTCTGTTGCTATTTCAATTAATTGTTTAAGTAATACTACACTCTGTTTTGACAAAGGTAATACTCTTACTCTTCTTGTCTTGCTAACTTCACCACGTACAGTTAACGTTTTATTTCTTAAATCAATATCTGGAATTATGGTATTACATAGTTCCTGAATTCTTATTCCGCAGTCAAGTATAATTACCATAATCGTAAAATCTCTAAAGCCTGCATAAGTATTTCTGTTAGGTGCATTAAGCATTTTTTTCACATTTGTATCATTTAAAGGTCTTATAGTATCTTCTGGTCTTTTAACTTTCCTTAAAATTAATCCATAGTTTTCTTGAATATATTTCTTATTAAAAAGCCAATTTAAATAGCATTTGAGTGACGATATTCTTATATTAACAGTACAAGGTTTATAATCTTTGTCGATGCACATATAATATAAATAATTCTTAAAAATATCGGTATCAAGATATACTTGTTCTATTTGGAACTTTTTTACATCAATAATATACTTCTTGAAAAATCCAAATAGTTTTGTATGGTCGGAGATTGTCCTTGGTGCTAATCCTTCAAGCTTTTTATCATCAATAAAATTATTGTGTAATTTAAAGAATTGTTGAATTGTTATATTATCATTTTTTATATGTTCCATATCATCAAGTGGTACAAGACCATCAGTAATTTTTGAAAAATTTGATTTGAATTTTACTTTAGGCATGAATTTTACTCACTTCCCTTTTTGATAAATTTAATAAAAAGTGAGCCTTTAAAATAGTCTTAAAGTGGTCTTAAAGGTGTTCCAAAATGCAAAAAAATATGACCACTTTTGAACTAATAAAATCGTTCAAATGCAGTCATATCAACGTTTCGCATACGTTTTTGGCAGGGGTAGTAGGATTTGAACCTACAGCCAATGGTTTTGGAGACCACTACTCTACCGTTGAGCCATACCCCTATATTTTGTTTATAATTGATA
>JAQSXU010000022.1 GCA_029256485.1 Clostridiaceae bacterium | reverse complement strand
CTTTGTACTATCTGTTACAACTTCACCTAACATTTCTGCAAATTTTGATGCATGCTCTGCTTCCTCAAAAGCTATTCTTTTATAAGCTTCTGCTATTTCCGGGAATCCTTCTCTGTCTGCTTGTCTGCTCATTGCTAAATACATTCCTACTTCTGTGCATTCGCCTGTGAAGTTTGCTCTTAATCCCTCTATAACTTCTTTGTCTACATCCTTTGCAATACCTACTCTGTGTTCATCTGCCCAAGTCATTTCATCTTCCTTTTTCTCAATAAATTTATCACTTGGAGCTCCGCATACTGGACATTTTTCTGGTGCCTTTTCTCCTTCATAAACATACCCACATACTGTACATACAAATTTCTTCATTTTTATTCCTCCTAATTCAATAACATTTATCAACTGTTTCTATTATATATTAATAATCATAATTAATCAATAGTAATTATTAATTTTTTTATTTTTTAGATTATCAGTGAGCCTTCTCACTAAAATTTTCCTTAAGTTTATGAAATTATTAATTGACATTTTGAAAATATAATGTTATCATTCTTGTAATATAAAATCCATTGAAGAGGAAGAGTAATTGCAAATAATAGTCACAGAGAGTTGAGGGTGGTGTGATCTCAATACAAAAGTATGCAGTGAATGGACCTTTTAGGAGTAAACCGAAATCTTCTTTAGAAGATAGTAGTATTTACCGTGAGCCGTACGTTATAACGGATAGGACATGCTAGTGTCTGAAATGAGAGATGTTTAATAAACATAATTTAGGTGGTACCGCGAATAAACTTCGTCCTATAACAGGATGGGGTTTTTTTTATTTTTAAAATTATTATGATTTGAAGGTGGTGATTCTTATGACATGAAATAAACATGTACTATATCCAAAATATTTTAATACTAAATTTATTTTTGAGAGGGGATTCATTATGAATTTAAGAAAATTAGTTACAAATTCACTATTTCTTGCTATAGGAGTAATATTGCATCAAATCACACCGCCGCTTGTAAATGGAATGAAGCCAGACTTTTTACTTGCCATGATTTTCATAATAATATTATTAAATAACGATTATAAAACTATTTTGATTACAGCTTTAGCTGCTGGTATTTTTTCAGCTGCGACAACTAGCTTCCCTGGTGGACAGCTTCCTAATATCATTGATAAGTTTGTTACATGTAATATATTATATTTTGTGTTAATTCCAATGAAAAAAGTCTTGAATAATCAGTTTAAAATAATTCTTATATCCTCCTTAGGAACTATCCTAAGCGGGTCGGTATTCTTGTTAAGTGCACTACTGCTCGTTGGACTGCCTGCTCCTCTTTCTATACTATTTTTTTCCATAGTTCTTCCGGCTACTTTAATAAACACAGTAGTGACCTCATTTTTATATAATACGATAGTTTTAGCACAAAAGAGAATGGCAAGCTAATAATATAAAGTATTCCCAGATATGCTTTAGAATGTGTAAAACTATCTGGGAATATAAATTCAATTTTATTTTAATTGCTTTCTGCTATTAAAAAATTTGCCATAGGATAAATAGCAAGCCAAAAATGATGCTATTGATGTAGTTGATAACAGCATAAATGTTACCATAATTTGAAATCTTATTGCCTGCAGCGGAGATGCACCTGCAAGAATTAAGCCGGACATCATTCCTGGAAGAGCTACTATTCCTAATGTTTTCGTAGAATCTATGGTTGGAAGCATTCCTGTTTTTATTGAATCCTTTATTATCCCTTTTGCTGAAATCATTATATCTGCTCCTAATGCTAGCTTTGTTTCAACTTCTTCTCTTTTATTTTTAAATAGAGAAATCATTTGCTTGTAGCATAGGCCTAATGCAACCATTGCGTTGCTTATTATCATACCTGAAATTGGTATAACCTGGTTAGGTACATATTTGATAGCACCAGCAGATATTAATACACCCAGTGTTATAATAGTTCCAATTGTAATTGAAATAAATGAAATAACAAATCCGTTTTCAATGCCCTTCCCTCTTTTTGCTGCATTATAAGAAGCATTAAATGCCATAAATAATAATATAAATGTTGTAAATATAGGACTTTTTAATCCAAATATATAGTTTAATACATAACCAACTGCTACTAATTGAATAATTGCCCTTAGCACACCAATTATAATTTCTTTTTCCAATTTTAATTTTTGTGAATAGGAGAAAATTAAAGATACTACAACCAATGAAGATGCAATGAAAAGTGACATTACGCTTATATTGCTTGTACTAGTCATTTTCTATCACCTCCAGAGATTTTATTTCTCCAAATTCCATAGTAAGTAATTTATTTGCATTTTTTTTGCTTTGCATTAAATTATGGGTCACCCATAAAACGGTAATACCATCTCCATTTAGTTTTTTTATAACTTCTTCAACTATTTGTGTATTCTCGCCATCTAACGCAGATGTAATCTCATCCAGCAGTAATATTTCCGGCTTGCATAGCAATGTTCTTATCAAAGATATTCTTTGCTTTTCTCCACCAGATAAATTTTTATTCTCTTTATTTAAAATTTCTTCATTTAAATTGAACATATCCAGGTATTTTAAAATAAGACTTTTATCTGGCGATATATTTCTAATAGCAAAGGGAAATATTAAATTGTTTAATACCTTTTCTCCGAAAAGATATGGGGTTTGAAAACAATATGCCACTTGTTTTCTATATTCCATTGGATTGTATTCTAGAATATTTTTATTCTTATAAATTATGTGTCCCTTGCTGGAGCTAATGAGATTGCTGCACAGCTTTAGCAAAGTACTCTTCCCACTGCCAGAGGGTCCTATTATTGAAATATAATCGCCTTTATTAATATCTAAATTAACATTCTTTAGAATATCTTTATTATCAACATTATAGTAAATTGAATTAAGCTTTAGTAAAGTCATAACATCCTCCATCTCCATATATTATCTGCCCAAAGCCTTATTAACTTCCTTTAACAGACTTCTTATAGGTAAATGCTGAGGACATGCCTTTTCACATTTACCGCACTCTATACACGCCGATGCCTTAAGCTTGCTGTCTAAAGAATTATATTGATTTGAATAGGACTCTAAATCATCATACATACTGGAAAAATTATATAAAGAAAAGTTTTTAGGAATGTTAATACCAACTGTACATGGCATACAGTATTCGCAGGCAGTACATCCCACTTTCATTTTTTTCTTAAACATACTTTTAACATTTTCCATAGTGTTAAGCTCTTTATCACATAAAGAATTAGCTTCTACTGTATTTGCTGTGTCAATATTTTCTTTTATTTGATTAATATCATTCATGCCGCTTAGTATTACAGATACCTCAGGCTGATTCAATATCCAGCTTAATGCCCATGCGGCTGGAGATTTGTTTTCATCTCCGTCTTTAAACACATCCATTATTTCTTTTGAAGGAGTTTTCGCCAATAATCCACCTCTAAGAGGTTCCATTATTACAACTGCAAGTCCCTTAGAAGCTGCATATTTTAATCCTTTCATTCCTGCCTGATAATTTTCATCCAACATATTATACTGAATCTGACAAAAATCCCATGGATATAAATCCACAATTTCTTTAAATACATCCAATTTGTCATGAAAAGAAAACCCAACATATTTAATTTTACCCTGCCTGACCTTTTCATTCAAAAATTCTAGGACACCAAGACTTACAACTTTGTCAATCCTTTCTTTATTCAATGCATGTAACAAATATAAATCTACATATTCTGTATCAAGCTTTTCAAGCTGCTCATTAAAATATTTATCAAAATCCTCATACTTTTCCATAAGCCATACAGGCATTTTGGTTGCTAACTTAACTTTTTCCCTGTATCCATCCTTAAGTGCTTTCCCTACAAGTATTTCACTCATACCATTATGATAAGGATAAGCTGTATCAATATAATTAATGCCATTATCAATTCCATATCTGATAAGCTTTATAGAATTTTCCTCATCAATTTTTCCATGATCTCCGTTAATAACAGGCAATCTCATACAGCCAAAGCCAAGAGCTGATGTTATGAAATCAGTTTTTCCAAACTTTCTATATTTCATTTTTATTCTCCTTTTCATACTTATTTATTATTATAATATTACTACAAAAATCATATAAAAGAATAGTTGTTTAGTGTTTTTATTGTGTTGTATAATTAAATAAAAAGCTAAATCATTTTCCGAAACAATTCCAAGTGTAGATAATTCATTAAAAGCATAAAATTTAACTAAAGGCTAACCTAGGTTTAACTAGGTTAGCCTTTATTATTCTATTAAGCTTTAAAAGTGTAAATATCATAGATTAATTTGATACTGAATCAATTATTATATTAGTATTTGAAACCAAATTGATTTCATAAGGTGAAATCCGCTCATTAGTATAGGCATCATCTGTAATTCTAATAATAGGTCTATCAGGGAAGTTTTTGTTCTGCTTTACCACATATCCAATTACTCCATTGGATAGCTTTACCCTGCACCCCAGTGGATATATGGAGAAAGCTTTCTTAAATTCGCTGACAATTCTTTCTTCAAACATGGTATTTATTCCGGATAAAATATATTCATAAGCCTCATTAGGATTAAATCTTGGTCTATAACTTCTATTTGCACTTATAGCAGTAAAAACATCACAAACGCTTACTATTTTAGAGTAATTACTTAATTTATCACCTTTAGTACCAAAAGGATATCCCTTGCCATCTACTCTTTCGTGATGTTCTAATACCACATTTAAAATATCAATATCATTTATGCCAGTTTTTTTTAATGTATTATAGCCAAATAAGGGATGCTTTCTCATCATATTTAATTCATCATCAGCCAGCGGGCCTTTTTTATTTAAAATTATTTCCGGGATACCTATCTTGCCAATATCGTGAAGTATGGCTGCTAATGCAAGCTGTTTTAAATCATGCTCCTTTAGTCTTAATGCTTTACCAAGGAATACTGCCATAATACTAGTATCAACACTATGAATATATGTGTAATTATCATATTTATTTATTTCATAAAGATTTGTATTGATATCACCCTTATCAACTATATATTCAACAATATTATCCACAATCTGACAGAGTTCATAAAACAAAATATTATTGCCATCTATTATATCATTAAAAATGTTAGGTATTCTTGTAAGAGCTGTTTCCTTTAAATTTTGTATTTTTTCGTCCTGTTTTATATCATTAAACCTATTATCTTCCACATATATATAGTAAAATCCATTTTGTTTTATTTTATTTATACATGGAATTGACAGCTTGCTTCCTTTGGTTAGTAGAACTCTTCCGAAACTATCATATAGAGTTTTCCCTAAAATCTCTTTCCCATTTAAATTTCTAACCAATTCAAATCGCATACCATATCCATCCTCGTATTTGTAAAAATAATGTAGAATTAACTAAATTGTATATTCGACACTATTAATGGTAATTCCTTCATTTATTGCATTATTTTATAGCATCCCAAAACTCCTCATCACTGATATCTTTTATAAATCTATAACAATTTCCTCTAATTGAAGTATCAAATTGGCAAATTGCTGAATAAAGACAATATTCACAAGGGGTCTTCTTATTATTTTTATAAGGATTTATACTAATATTTCCTTCTAATATTTCTTCGCAAATATTTACTATTGTTCCTCTAACAAACTCCCTTAAAGCTTTGAACTGTTCAAGAGTGGCTACTGAGGATCTTGATTTTGATATGCTTCCATCTTTTTTTACCATTACAGGAACAATAAGTGAACTTCCCTCAATATCTCTATCCATTTGTTTTATTATCTCTACATCATCTAATAATAAACCCCTCATCTTTAAACTTGCTGCAATTCTTTTTTCTATTTCCTCGTCAGATAAATATCCTTTTGCTTTTATTATTGGATCCTGTAATTTAAAATATAAAATAGCACCCGGCTCAGCTTTTTCTCCATTCTCACCTGATAATTGAGTTAATATAGCATCTAGATATATCAATAACTGAAGTTCCATACCATTGTATATATCAGATAATTTAAACTCCTTGTTTCCGGATTTGTAGTCTACTATTCTTAAGTAAAGTTTTTCATTTTGCTGTAAAAAATCCAGCCTATCCACCCTTCCGATTAACTCAACATCTTCTCCAGAATGCAGTTGAATTTTTATAGGTTCATAGTCTCCTCCTTTAGAAAAAGATATTTCATATCCTGAAGGAATAAAGCCACCCTTTTTCATATGCTCTGTAATTAACCAAACTGATTTTGTAAGAACTTTTTTAAGATTATTAGCAACATGTTTGTACCTCGGTGAACTATTAAATATATTTCCAGGTATCTTTACAATTGTATCTTCAACTATTTCACCAACAGTTTTTTCACACCACTCCTTAGTAATATCATCCCAGTTAATATTTTTTTCATTAACAATATTTGAAAAGTGTTGAATCACACTATGCATAAAGGTTCCTAAATCAGGAGAGGTTAGTGAATATATTTTTCTTTCTTTAGCCCTAAGTCCATACTGAACAAAGTAAGAAAAAGGACATTCTGAAAATTTCTCCAACCTTGATACGCTGATATTTAATTTATCTCCGTAAAGTTTTCTTATTTTTAGAGTGCTATTTACTTCCAAAGAATTTGTATAATCAAATCCCTTTACAACTGTATTTATTTTTTTATTCCATACATTATTTTCCTTATACCACCTATATGCCTCTATCCAAACAGGACTTATATTAATAATGCCTGAATCCTTCTTAATAGATGAAACTAATTGATTTAAAGTTGCTTTTGGATTAACTATTTTATTAATATTCGCGTCTATATTCATCTCATCTGCAATTTCACTATATTCCTTCAGTTTTCCATATATTTTTTTCAGCCTGGAAATAATTATAGATGGTCTCATACTTTTTCCTTCAATATCAGATATAGAGTAACTCAGTCTAACATAATCACTTACGCTGGTTAAAATACTGTATACCTGAAAGTTTTCTTCAAAGGCATCTTCCTTAGTGTTATTGCCCAGTTCCATACCACTTTCTCTAAGCATAATTCTGTCACTGTCATTTAATATTCCCTCTTCATTTTTCCCTTTTGGAAATATTCCATCATTTACTCCTAGTAAAAAAAGAGCTTTAATTTCATGGCTTTTTAATCTGTACACTGAACTAACCAAAATTTGATCTAATGCAGGAGGAATTAAGCCAATTTCATATTGCTGAAAACCAGCATGCAAAACTTTGGAAAACTCATCTATATTTATTTTATCTTCACCTAATATCTCCGCCACTTGATCTAAAACTTCCATTACAATGTTCCAAATTTGCCTATAAGCATTAGCTTTATCTAATTCATGCTGTGTTTTAAACTGTTCTATCCAAAGTTGAAGTTTATCTCCAGTACTATTACCAATTAAAAAATTGTATAAAACTTCACATAGCTTTTTAGCTGTTTTGCTCTTTTTTAATTCAGAATGAAATAACTGTAAAGGTTCTGCTACCTTTTTCCTAATATCATTAATTTTATCTAAATTCAGTTCTTCCAAGGCTCTTTCTTCTTCAGTAAAGTCATATCTTAAGCCATATTCCCATTTTCCCTCATCCAGCCACATTGAACCCTTAATTCCATTTTTCAATACATAATTTTCTAGTAAATCTATTTCATCTACAGTTATATTGGACAACCCCGTTTTAAGATATCTAAATACGCTCTCATAGGACCAATGTCTTGCATGTATTTCCATGGCTGATATTATATAAATTATCAGCTGATTATTTTCAATACCTCTTTTTGCATCAATGAAATAAGGAATTTCGTATTCTGTGAAAATAGCTTTAACTATATTTTCATATTGTTCTAAATCCCCGCTTACTACTGCTATATCCTTATATCTATACCCCTTATCTCTGCATAGGCTTATTATTTCTCTAGCAGTGTCCTCAACTTCATTGTATCTATTTAAAGCCTTCATTATGGACAAATTATTAACATCCTTTTCATAAACTTTAAATGGATAAGCAAACATATATTTTTCCAGATGCTGCAGCTCATAATTATTTTTGAACCTGTGGCATGGAGTGCAATTTAATGTAACTGGTTTATCATATTTTATATTGTTATTATTTATTATTTCAAGCAATTTCTTCTCAGTGTTTCTCACCGGGCTAAATAAATCTGTATTTTGAATTTCCTTATTTGATGTATCTTGGCATAAAGAAATGTTTACTCTGCTGGCCTTTTTTAGCAGCTTTTCTATTACTAAATATTCCTGAGGTGTAAAACTATAAAATTCGTCTATCCAAATTTCAGCATTATTAAACAATGAAGATTCATCCAGCTTTTCTATTAATATTGTTAAATCATCATCGCTGTCTATATATTTTTCATGCAGCCTTTTTTCAAACTCTTCGTAAATTAATTTTATATCAATAACTTTATTTTTTAGATTTTCATCCTTAATCCTATCAATGCTTGAACTTAGTTCCTTAATATCAACACTATATTTCTTTAATTCTGTAATTATTTCTCCAATAGTACTTGTAAACCCCTGCCTGGTTGCTGCTTTATTAAAAACTTTCAATTCATTTTTCACACTGCTAATAACATTGTGAATCAACATGGTTCTTCCAGCCTCATTCATGTGTTGAGCAGTAATTCCACCTACTTCATTAAATACTGTGTAGGCCATTCTCTTAAAACTTAATACCTGAGCTTTATGAATGCTTTTTTCACCAATCATATTTATTAAATTTTTTTCGGCTTGGAATGAAAACTGTTCTGGTACCAGCAATATTAGCGAATGCTCTTCTTCATTAATATTTATTTGATTTTTTATATCATTAATACAAAAATAGCTTTTGCCACTGCCTGCTCTTCCAAATATAAATCTTAAACTCATATAACCACTCTCCAAATGCATATAATTTACATTATTCCTTAATATATCAATAAACAACTTCAACTATATTCTATCAAAAAAACAGAAATAAAACTTAACATAAGCAAATCTTTTTTTAATTTTAAAAAAACTATTTATTGTAATGTTTTATTTATATATAGCATATTTTATATATGTACTATATTATTTAATATTTATTTTGAATTTATATATACAAATCTATATTAATTTATGTTAAAATGTACATTGTAATTTTATTAGTGTGAATATTAGTATAGTATAAATAATAAAAGGAGAGTAAGTTATGAGAAATTGTCTTGTTGCTCAATCCGGAGGGCCTACAGCGGTTATTAATTCAAGTGTTATAGGTGTATTGCAGGGTGCAATAGAAAGTAAATATTACCATAATGTTTTTGCAGGATTGAATGGAATTGAAGGAATTCTTAATAGAAAAATAATAAATTTAGGCGATACTTTAAAAGATAGAGATAAACATTTCAAATACACTCCTTCCTCAGGATTAGGATCATGTAGATATAAAATGAAAGACTTTAATTTTGACCATAGTGAATATATTCAATTTTTCAATATTCTAAAGGAATATGATATTCAAACCTTTTTCTATATAGGCGGTAATGACTCAATGGATACAGTAGCAAAATTAAGTAAATATGCAAAACTTAATTCGCTTAATCATCAAATAATTGGCATACCTAAGACTATAGATAATGATTTAACCTGTACAGATCATACACCCGGATTTGGAAGCTCAGCAAAGTTTATATCTACTATTACCTTAGAAACATATCTGGATTCAAGCGTATATAAAAACAATGGCATATTTATTATTGAAACAATGGGGCGTGATACAGGTTGGCTGGCAGCCAGTGCCTGCTTAGCAAGAATAGATGGCAGAGCAGTTGCCGACTTTATATATATTCCAGAAGTAGCTTTTGACAGGGATAAATTTTTAATTGATGTAGAGCAAAAGTTTAAAGAACAAAATCAAGTTTATATTGTAGTTTCTGAAGGAATTAAATATTCAGATGGAACTTTTGTAGCTGAAACAGATTCGAGTGCAGGTCATGATAATTTTGGCCATGCTCAATTAGGCGGAGTCAAAAATGTTTTAAGACAAATGATAATTGATAAGGGCATTACTTCAAGGATTAAAACTTTAGAATTAGGTGTAATGCAAAGATGTGCAATGCACTGCTCTTCCAATGTTGACGTTGAGGAGGCTTATATGTGCGGAATAGATGCAGTAAAATTTTCCATAGAAGGTGCTACAGGTAAAATGATATCAATTGAAAGATTATCCAATGAACCTTACACCTCACATAACATTTTAGTTAATGTTTCTGATGTGGCAAACAATATAAAGTACTTTCCAAAGGAATGGGTAGAGAATAATAATAATATAAGTGATAAAGCTTTAAAATACTTCAGTCCCTTAGTTGAAGGATGTCCATCCTTTACAGTAGAACATAATACAAAGAATTATACTATAATAAAAAAATGTTGATTTCTAACTTTTAGAAATCAACATTTCTATTTAATCTCAGCATACTACTCCTTTATTCCAGTTACGGATTGGATTATATCAATAACAATTTTAATTATTTCATATGCATCGTCTTCATTTTTAGATTCAGCCATAATTCTGCACACTGGTTCTTCGGAATCCGGTAGTACCAATGCCCACCCATTTTCAAAATTTAATCTTATGCCTTCTATAAGTTCTCTTGAATTTGAGAAATTATGTTCAGCCAGATTTCTCATTACTTTGCATTTCAAATTCCAAGGGCATCTAGCCTCCTGCCTTACAGAGAAATATTTAGGAAGTTTTTCAATTAAACAAGAAAGAGAAATACTGCTTTCAGCCATTAGATTTATTAACATCATACTCACACAAACAGTATCCAAACTCATTAAATAGGCTATTACAGTTTCTCTTCTGCTCAAGTTTTCCTTTGTTCTGATGTACTCTTCCAAAATACTATTTTGTGATGTTTTAGTTCTTATAAAGCCAGCTCCTCGCATAGCTGCAACTTCTTCCATGGCAGCAGATGCAGTAACAGGAGCTATTAAAGTACTTATTTTTCCTGAATTCAGCGTAACATATGAATTCAATGTATCAAATAAATCTCCCCTGATAATATTACCCCTATCATCAATTAGAACGGCTTTCTCTCCTTCGTCGGATATTCTTATTCCCAGGTCAGCATTGCTTTCTATTACTTCCTTCCTAATTCCAAGAAGATTATTAAAGTCATCACTGCGCTTTACACTTACGCCTATCTCCTGTAAAACATTGCATACTACATTAAGGAGTAATTGATTTTTTATGCTCAGCACCACTTTATATTTCTTATTTCTTATATTGTGAACAGCTAGTTGATTTACTATGTTTCTTGAATAATGTTCTATGCAATCATACAAATGAGTAATCTTTTTAAATTCATCTGCCTTTACTCTTCTAAAATCCTCTCTGAGAAAACTATTCTCAATTTTCCTTTCTGTTGTTTTATCTATATTTAACCCATTATGATTTATAAAATTAATATATACCTTTTGTGATTCCTCATCATCAGTTGATACATGAATACTGCCTTTAACACCAAAAAACAAAGTTGCTTGTCTTGCCATGGAAAGTGTAATCTTTTGAAGATCATATACTTCTATTCCCATGGATAAAAGTCCAGTTGCCAAGGCATATTTAAACATTTGTGCAGCACCGCTATCGCTGCAGCTTATAGCCACTTTTGATTCGGGTTTTAGAGTTGACCCATAAGCTGATCCAAGTTTGGAAACAAATTCAGGTGTAATATCTACATTAACCTCTCCTGATATGCAGCTTCGTCCAAATAATGATTTAGAAGATTTGCCTCCCCATATTATGTTTGAAGTTACTACTGTGCTGCTGTCAATAACTTTATTAGGCCAAATTTTAATTCTAGGTTTAATAATTGCCCTCTGCCTTATCAAGGTACCATGGCCAATGGAAGCCTCTTCAAATATTTGGGCTCTAGACTCTAGCTGAACATTTTTACATAAAACTGCACCCTTGACCTCGGCATTATTTCCAATATAGCAATTATCAAATAATATGCTTCTCTTAATATGAGCACCATTGGAAATAATATTATTTTTATTAATCACCGTATATGATCCAATAGCACAATCTTCATATATTTTAGTGCCGCTGCCAATATATGCAGGTCCCTCAATACTGGTCATGTCACTAATTTCACAATTATCCCCTATCCAAATGTTTCCCTTATATAATTCGCCATTTACTTTTACACTTACCAGCCCATTTAATATATCATATTGGCAGTTCATAAATTGTTCTATATTACCAATATCACACCAATAATCCTCTGTAATATAGCCATACATTGGAATATTCTCTTTTAATGCAATGGGAAATATATCATTGCTAAAATCTATTTTTAAGTTTCTCTCAAAATATTTAAATATTTCTGGTTCCAATATATAAATTCCAGTATTTACTTTATCACTAAAAGCTTCTCCCCAGCTTGGTTTTTCTAAGAATCCAGTCACACGTTCCGTTTTGTCTGTAACCACAACTCCATATTCTAGCGGTACATCTACACTCTTTAGAACAAGGGTTATTACCGATGCTTTTTCCTTATGAAAGCTTATTGCATCAGTAATATTGATATCAGTTAATGCATCGCCGCTTATTACTATAAATGTATCATCTAAAAAATCTTCCGCATTCTTCACACTTCCCGCTGTTCCAAGGGGGTTTTCTTCTATAAAATAGGTTATATTGACCTGAAAATCACTACCATCACCAAAATAATTAATAATTTCATCAGGCAGATATTGCAATGTAATACCAATATCAAAAATTCCATGGCTTTTTAGTAATTCTATGGTGTATTGTAATACAGGCTTCTCCATAATTGACATCATTGGTTTTGGAATATTACATGTTAAAGGTCTTAACCTTGTGCCTTCTCCTCCAGCCATAATAATTGCCTTCACAGCCACCATCCCCTATTTATACTTTTTCGGGTTCCCTTTTTACCTTCTTTGTTGACTTTCTTTTAGGTTTATTTTCTAATTTATCCTCTATACCTTTATTTTTTTCAGTTTCAGATTTTACCAATTGCTTTTCCTCTGCTTTTTTTGTTGTCACTTTCTTTTTCGCAGTTCTAACAGTTGGACTCTTTTTTGGTGCAGGACTTTTCTTTTTCTCAACATTATCACTTTGCTCAAGTATTTTTTCTTTATGCTTAATTTCCCATTCAGTTCCTTTAGATTCATCTTTCACCATATTATACATACCCATTGTAAGTTCTGCTACTTTGTGCCACTCATATTTTTCCTTAACTAAATTTAAAGCATTTTCTCTAAATTGTTCTGCCAATTTATCATTAAAGAGAATTTCTAAAATATTATCTCTTAAATTATCTAAGGATCCTGGAGTAACCTTTAATCCATTTACCTTATGCTGCACTATTTCTCCCAGACCTCCAGTATTTGAAACTACTACTGGGCACCCTGCTGCCATGGCTTCTAAAGCTACTATGCCAAATGGCTCATAAAGGGACGGAAAAACAGCTGCATTTGATACCTTGTACAATTTATCTCTTTCCTCATCATTCATATATCCTGCAAATAATACTTTTTCTTTAAACCCCATTTTACATACTTTATCTTCCAATTCCTCTGTCATTGGTCCTTTGCCGGCAATTACAAATTTAGCATTTGGATATGACTTTAATATACCTGGAACAGTATCGATTAATAGTTGAATTCCTTTTTCAAAAACGTGTCTGCCTATAAACAAAACAATCTTTTCATTATCTAATGCAAACTTTTTCCTAAATTCATTTAAATCTTCCTCAATATTAACCACGTTTACTCCATTAGGCACTACCCATACCTTATCTTCTTGGACAGAAAATAATTCACATACCTGTTTTTTCATGTAACTGCTGCATGTTACTATTTTCCATGATTCATTTGCCAGCATCCATTCCGTAGAGGAAATATACCTCTGCAAATCAGTTCTTATACCGCCATTTCTTCCATATTCCGTAGCATGAATTGTTGAAACCATTGGTATTTTATATATCCACTTTAAGCATTTTGCACTGTATGTAGTTAACCAGTCATGAGCATGTATTAAATCAAACTCGCCATAACTATTAATCAATTTTGAAGCCTTTTCAATTATTGCAAAGTTCAAATGCATTACCCATTTAGTAAAGTCCTGTGTATCCAGTTTGTATGGAATAACTCTATGAATAAAAACCCCACTGTCAACTTCTTCCAAGGCAGCATTTTCCTCTTCACATGTAATTACATGTACCTCATTTCCCTTGTCTTTCAGGCTTTGGCATAAATTATACACATGTGTTGAAAGTCCCCCCACAGTTTTAGGTGGATATTCCCATGATAACATTAATATTTTCATATTATCCCTCCTAATGTTTTAATATGCAATATTACATTATATAAATTTCATTTCGTTTTAAATGAAATGATTATGGTTAAATTACCAAAATTAAACTATAAATTCAATTATAATTATTTGATTAAATTTTTCAACCCATTTTAGTAAAATAATTATATTTATTATCCAAAATTGCTAAATTTTAAACTTATCTTTATATTACTAATATTATCTTCATATATCTTATATTATATTGAAATTTTGTTTCTAATAGTGACATGTTATGACCATTTTTTTCAGTGTTTTTTATACTTTTTGGTTGAAATATCTATAGTTTTGTTTTGAAAACGATGTGATCATTCATCTAATATTGAAATTTTAGTTCATATAACTTTCAATATTTTAATATTATTATATTTTTGCTACAGATTTAAAATTACATTAAAAAAATAGATAGTGTACTATAAACATCTTTATAATACACTATCTTAGAAATACTATTATAAGTATTCTATTTTGATGATGCTGTCTGATCCAGAGTTTCTTTTTCTATATCCGTTGAAGTTTCTTTACTATTTAAATCTTCTTTCTTATTATTATCATTGTGTCTTTCTTCCTGAAGTGATTTAAATATAGCCTCTTTAATTTTTCTTACATTTTCACTCTCTTGTTTTTCATCACCTTGGAAATTGACTCCTAGTTTTTCACTGACTAATAATCCAAGAAGCATTTCAAATACATTTGCAGTGCTGCCATTCCCATCATTTCCGCCCATATTAACAACAGTCTTAGGCACAATATCTATTTTGGAGGTTTGAATTGCAGCAGTAAACTTATTCATAATATCCTGAGTAACCTGATACTGTGGTCCGCCATATGCCTTTACCTGCTCATCTACTGCTATAGCCTTACCAATACCTACTCTAGCTTCCCTTTCAGCCTCTGCTTCTGCAATTGCTTTAATTTTAGAAGCTTCTTGCAGAGATCTCTGGAATTCAGCCTTACCTTGGTTGCTTTGAATTTCGATATTTATTTCAGATTCTGTTAAATACTTCTGCTGAGATGCTTTTGATTCTGCCTCTCTTAATTCCTTTTCCTTTACTGCGGCCTTTTGCTGCTGTGAATAAGTTTCTATTTGTTCTAAAGCAATCTGTCTGCTTCTTAGTTGTGTCAATATAACTTCAATTTTATCATCATTGACTGATGAAGATGGGGTTCCAATTAACACTTCTTCTAATTCCAGATTGTAGTGCTCAAATTTGCCCTTCATTTCTCCAGAAGACATCTCTTGAATTTCATTTCTCTCTTGAATTAATTGAATCAATGTTTTTGTCTGCCCTATATTTTTGAAATATGCTGACACCATAGGATCCAATGTTTGATCAACAAGCATTTTTATGTCTCCAAACCTTTGAATTACTAATGGTGCTTTTCTGTAATCAATATGCATTACCACAGACAAAGGCAATGATGGTTCAAAAGCATCCTTAGTAATTAAACTAACCTCTTTTAAATTTTCATCATATCTATGAGAACCCGTTTGATTACTTATCCATTTTAGTATAATATTGGTAGTCGGTACTAATATTATTTTCCCTGCATAAGTGTTAAACGCATATTTGCCTGGCATTAATGGTTCTGACCATACTCCCCTAAATCCCTTTTGTACAAGCTCTCCATGTTTGTAATCTTCTCCTGATGAATCAGTTCCCTTTGAACCAATATAAGAAACTACAACTCCAACAAATCCGATTTCTATGGTTGTTTTATTTATTAGTTCAACTGTTGCAAACAATCTATTTATAAAGTAAGTTCCTTCTACAAGCACCTGATACTGTCTACCTCTGTATCCACCAGCTTTCAAAAACTTTTCTGGATCTTGGAAATTGTTGTGATAAGTTTCTTCTTCATTATCATTATCCCCAACAGTTGGTGCTATAATGTCGTCCTTATTTAATGATGGTCCATCATGAACCGTTACAATTCCAACCTTATCATCTGCACCTTTTATTACAATTGGCTTAAATGCATCTCTTTGCCTTAAAAACTCTGCCATTTTTGTTATAGTTTCATCTTCACCTTTGTTTCCCATTGATAAATAGTAAGTTTTTGATTCTGTAATTATTACAAATTGAGCTAAGTTAAAAGCATAGGTACCTTCACGAACGATTCCCCTCTGAGGTCCCTTCTGACCTCCATTTTCAATAAAAGCCCTTACATCCTGAAAGTTTTTACACTGTGGAATTATTTGTCCTAAAGTTTGAGTTGGCTCCATGGGTTTTCCATCTCTTGCAAACACATAGGCAATTTGTCCTTGTGGTATAGTTACTAAAGAACAAATATGCACCTTAAACATTAATGGAGTTAAAAAGTGAATGCCTCCTCTTAAAGCCTTAGGTTGATAACCAGCCTCTCCATTTAGTGCAATAATCTGTTCATTTAGTGATCCCTTTGACGACCACCATTTTTCAATTATGGCAATTTTATTATTAGGTATTATTTTAAAACCTAATAGCCATAATAATATTATTATCCCTAGAATAATTGACCCAATCATAATTAAGGTATGTGTCAAAATAAATTCCCCCTATTTATTTATTTGGAAATTAATAATTTTAGTTATAGTATTAAAATGCTTTTTCTATGTATTAGAAAAAGCATTTTAAAATTTTATCTACTGTAAAAACTATTTTTTAAGCATTTCCCCTATAGCTGCAATACTTCCCAGTGAAGAAAGTGTTTCATTTGGTAAAATCAATTTATTTGCTGGATTTTTAGCCATTTCCTGTAATGCTTCTACTTGTTTTAGAGCTATAACAGTTTCATTAGTTCCTGATTCCAATATAGCTCTATTAACCATATTGATTGCCTTTGCCTGTGCTTGAGCTACTTCCTCAATAGCCCTTGCTTTACCCTCAGCTTCAAGCAATTGAGATTCTCTTAAACCTTCAGCATGTCTAATGTTAGATTCTTTTTCTCCTTCAGCTTGTAATATTTTAGCCTGTTTTTCTCCTTCAGCTCTATTGATATCACTTTGCTTTTGCCCTTCAGCCGCTAAAATGGTAGCTCTTTTATCTCTTTCTGCTCTCATTTGTTTTTCCATTGCCTGCTGAATCTCTGCAGGCGTAATAATATTTTTGATTTCAACTGAAAGTATCTTTATTCCATAGGCATCTGTTACTTCATCAACTACTAATAGTAACTCATTGTTAATTTTATCTCTTCCAGACAAAACTTCATCTAATGTCATATTACCAACTATGTTTCTCATATTTGTTATTGTTGAATAAATAATACCATCTTTGAAATTTTCTATATTATATACTGCATCCTTTGCTCCCATAACTTTATAGAAAATAACATTGTCTATAGATATTTTTACATTATCCTTTGTAATAACGTTCTGTGGATCAATGTCTAAAATTTGTTGTTTTGTTGAAACTTTCTTCCTCACAAAATCTGCAAAAGGGATTGTGAAATGCCACCCTGGCTCTAACACCTTATAAAATTGTCCTAATCTTTCAAGAATAAATACATAACCTGTATTTACAACTTTAATAGAAGATACCAACATTAATAAAATAAAGACTAATAAAATTAAAAAAATTACCTTTGTAAACATAAATTTACCTCCTCATTATTTGGCCTTTCTTACCAATAGCTTGTTTCCTTCAATATCACAAATTTCAACAGAGTCACCTTTTTTTATTGGATCACCAATATTTTTTATAGTCCAGTATATCCCATCTACTTTAATTATAGCTTTTTCTATTACTCCTTCATCTACAGTAATTTTTCTCCCGATGTATCCTTGTTCCATAGTTGGAGTTTTCTTTACTGTTTTTTTTATGGTTTCTTTAACTAAAGGATATCCTACCGCCATAAATATTGCACTTACTGATACAAAAGTTATTACTTGTACAGTCATTGAATATCCTAAGGCCATGGCTATAATTGCAGCAATTGACCCAATAGTGAACCAAACAAATAAAAAAACACTAGTTATCATATCTGCAACTAACGCAGCAGCACCAATAATAATCCATAAAATCAATGGATTGCTCATATAACCCCTCCTCCCAAATTACTTTGTTATAAATCCTTAACTATAATTATACAGCATACTACGATGCATTAACATATTTTACCGATAATATATTTTTCAAGTATTTTGCAACTTATTGTAAGCTTACAAATTGCTCTTGATGAATATATAATATACCATTTCTAATAAATTATAAAGTTTAAAAATAATCCTTAAAAGGTTAATTTGTATTACTTAAAGTGATTTATATTATTCCTTTATGTGTTGTCTTACTAAATCTTCTATTCTCTTCAATATGCAAATTTATTATTTTTGCAACTGATTTGATTACTAATGATTTGACTTTTAGGGCAAATTAAATGATAATTGGTTTTATACAAATATAAAACCAATCAATATTTATTTGGAGGTTAACATGAATAAATTTAATTACATAAAAGTCTCAGCTGCATGTCCTCTAACAAATGTGGCTGATATAAATTATAATGTGGAAAATATTAAGTACTGTTTAGATATGGCCTTGGCTCAAAGTTCTAAATTAGTAGTTTTCCCTGAACTTTGCATTACCTCTTATACCTGCGGCGATTTATTTTCTCAGCAGTTACTCATTGATGAATCTTTAAATGCTATAAATGATTTGTGTAAATATACAGCTAATAAAGATATTTTAGTTGCCGTGGGAGCTCCTTTGATTTATAACTCAATATTATACAACTGCGCTTTTATATTATTCAATGGCAAAATCTTAGGAATAGTTCCTAAAAGTTACATCCCGAATTACACAGAATTTTATGAAAAACGTTGGTTTACTGAAGGTATAGGAGTAATAAATAAGAATGTAAACTTATTTTTTCAAAATGATGTTCCATTTGGAACAGATTTAATATTTCAATGTGGGATATTTAAGTTTGGATTTGAGATCTGTGAAGACCTATGGGTAACAATTCCGCCAAGCAGTATGTTATCTTTAGCTGGAGCAAATATTATTGGTAATCTCTCTGCATCCAATGAAGTTGTTAGTAAGACTGATTACAGGAGTGATTTAGTAAAGTCCCAAAGCGCTCGCTGCATAAGTTCATACATATATTCATCTGCAGGTGTATATGAATCTTCAACAGATTTGGTTTTCAGCGGTCATTTAATTATAGGAGAAAACGGAGTTATCTTACAATCCAACAATAGATTTCAAAGAGATAACCAGGTTATATCTTCAATTATTGATGTGGATAAATTGCAAAACGAAAGAATAAAAAATGTTAGCTTTAGAGATAGTTCAAAAATTATCCCATTAAATATCAGAACAATTAATTTTAATTTTGACGTGCTTGAATATGGAAGTTTTGATAGATTTGTTGATAAGCATCCATTCGTTCCTTCAAATGAAAATTTAAGAGAAATTAGATGCCAGGAAATTTTTAATATACAAACCGCAGCCCTTGCAAAGCGCTTTACCCATACAGGGTTAACCAAAGCAGTGGTTGGTATATCCGGTGGTTTAGACTCAACTCTTGCTCTATTAGTTATAGTTAAAACCTTTGATATGCTTAATATTTCAAGGGAAAATATAATAACTGTGACTATGCCTGGTTTTGGAACAACAGATAGAACATATAATAATGCGGTTGATTTATGTAAAAATCTTAATACTGAATTAAGGGAAATAAATATTGTGGATGCTTGTATTCAACACTTTAAAGATATAAAACATCCAATGGAAAAGCTTGACGTTACTTACGAAAACGTTCAGGCTAGGGAAAGAACACAAATACTTATGGATATTGCAAATAAAGAATGTGGTCTTCTAATAGGTACTGGGGATTTATCTGAATTAGCGCTGGGGTGGTGCACTTACAATGGCGATCATATGTCAATGTACAGTGTTAACTGTTCTGTTCCTAAAACTCTAGTCAGATATTTAGTTCTTTATGTTGCAGAAAAACTAGTAGATAAAACAGTATCATCAATACTTTTAGATATATTAGATACACCAGTTAGTCCAGAATTGCTTCCTAAAGATAAGGAAGGAAACATATCTCAAAAAACAGAGGATATAGTTGGTCCCTATGAACTTCATGATTTCTTCTTATATCATTTTATAAGGGAAGGTTCATCCCCTGAAAAATTATTTTTTCTAGCTAAAGAAGCATTTAAAAATGATTATAAAGATGAAGTAATTGAGAAATGGCTTGGAAAGTTTATAGTACGCTTCTTTTCACAACAGTTTAAACGTTCTGCACTGCCTGATGGTCCTAAAGTTGGAACAATTAGTTTGTCTCCAAGGGGAGATTGGAGAATGCCGTCGGATGCAAGCTATAAACTTTGGATGAATTCAAATAATAGCAAATGAGAACAAAAAATATCATGGCTCTTCATGCTAATAATTGAAGAGCCTTTTTACTTATAAATATCAACAATCAACCCTGCGATTTCGTCAATAGTACTTGCTATATCCAAGTTTTCCTTTTCATTTTTCAGAAGCATCTCTGTAAGCTCAGCTAATTTATTGTCTACTGTATCCACAGTAATAAAATATTGAGTCTGCCAGAAGCTTATATCTTTATGTATGCTGTACATATAATCCAATACAGATTTTAAATATTGCTGGATGAGCCTTTTGTATGCCCTAACATCTCCGTAACACTTTGTAACTGCTAATCTATTTCCCTTTTTCTTTATGTCTTCCAACATTTCCTTTAATTGTTCTTCTGATCTTTGCTGCCTGGCAAAACTGAAATTTTGCGAAAAGTCTTTTTTATTTGAAACTACCTTTTTTTCAGTTGAAACAGGTATATTTCTTCCAAGTCTATTTATCTCCAAAACTATCACCCTACTTTAAATATAATATATAACTATATTATACCTAATTATTTATTTTATGGATAGTTAAATTATTATAGAATAAAATCATAATTTATAAAAATATAAGAGTAAAACAAAAAGGCTGACAAATTTTGCCAGTCCCTCCACATAATATGATATATAATCTCTCGACCAATGTCGAGTATGTTCTCAATTAAAATAAAGCAGATATGAGATATGATCTCCTAACCTCTGCTAGGTATGTTTACCTCAGTTCCATGGATATTATAGCACTAAATTTTCCACAATACAAGTAATAATTACTAATTTTTTTTAATTTATTTAGTATTATACCCATATTTTTAAAAAAACTATAAATCCAATGAAATTTTTATTTTTGAATCAAGCAGTTTCATAAATTTGTCATTTAATGTTGCAACGTGTCTTCCTAATCTTGCTTTAGAAACCACTCTTATTTGTTCAGCTAAAACAGTGCCTGTAATCTCCATTTTTTCTCCCTCAACTAATATAAAATCCCCGCTTCTCAAAGCTATATGTACAGCTATTCTCTTTGGCCTGTTTGAAATAGGCACAACAATAGTTGTCGGTGCGTTAACATTTCCTGTGTCATTTTGTAGTATAATTACCGGTCTAATTTTATTTTCTTCAGACCCAATATTCTGACCAAGCTCACATGTCCAAATTTCTCCTCTTTTGGGTATAACTTTTGATCTGTTAGGCACATTATCATTCATTTTTATTGCTTCATTAGCCCATTCTACATACTTATATATCTTTTTTATCATTAATGCCTGCTGAAGAAATTCTTTTTTATTTTTCGATTCATGGATTTTATTCTCAATCTTATCTATGTATTCTTTAGATAAATTACTAATACTTAATTTTGTTTCCTCTATATATTCCTTTAATTCCTGCCCGCTCATACTTTCTAGATTTTTCATATAATACATTCACCCCCCATTTTATATAATACCAAATTTTGTGAGTTTAATAAAACCTAATAAATGCCTAAGTGTTTATATAATAATTAATTTAGTATGATTATTCTTCAATTTACTGAATATTACATCATTTTAAGCATATCATATTTATTTATTTTACACTGTTATATGGAAAAACTCAAATTCTTATTGATATAAAGCTTTTTATATGGTATGATTTATTATATAAAGGGGAGTAGCATAAGTTATACGCTTTTAACTATTCGTCAATACGGCTTTTGCCCGGATAGTTTACTCTTTAATGAGTTTGCAAGACCTTTGCCTTAAATTTGGCAAGGGTCTTTTTATTTTATAATGTAATAATAGAAATTTCTTTGCTAATAATATGAAAGAGGTGGTTTTAATGTGGTTTGACAAGAATGCTGAATACGCTCTTAGGGAACTTTCAGTGGATCCCAAAATTGGTCTGTCATCTGAAGAAGCTGATAAAAGAAAAATAAAATACGGCCTTAATAAACTAGCAAGTAAAAAACAGAAGACTATTTTTCAGCTAATTTTAGAACAATTAAATGATGCAATGATTTTTATATTAATAGGAGCAGCTATTGTTTCTGCTTTACTTGGTGAAGTAAGTGATGCAATTATTATTGCTATTGTAATTATTATTAATGCATTTGTTGGAGTAATTCAGGAGTCAAAAGCCGAAAAGTCCCTGGAAGCCTTAAAGAAGCTTTCCACTCCAAAGGCAGTAGTGAAAAGAGATGGTGAATTAAGGGAAATTCCATCTGAAGAAGTGGTTCCGGGAGATATTATTATTATAGATGCCGGCAGATATATTCCCTGTGATCTAAGATTAATTGAAAGTGCAAATTTAAAAATTGAAGAGTCAGCTTTAACCGGTGAATCTGTTCCATCTGAGAAAGATGCCCAATTGATTTTGGAAGGAGAAGATATTGCATTAGGTGATAGGAGGAACATGGCATTTATGTCTACGTTATCAACCTATGGAAGAGGAGTTGGCATAGCTGTTGGTACTGGGATGAACACTGAAATAGGTAAAATAGCTAAAATGTTGGACAATGAGGAGAGAGAATTAACCCCGCTGCAGAAAAAGCTGGCAGGGCTAGGAAAAGTTCTTGGATTTGCAGCATTAGCAATTTGTGCAGTAATGTTTGTTGTTGCAGTAATTCAAAAAAGAGATATATTTGAAATGTTTTTAACAGCCATAAGTCTTGCTGTTGCTGCTATTCCTGAAGGGCTTCCAGCTATCGTTACAATTGTGCTGGCTATGGGTGTTCAAAAGATGATAAAAGAAAATGCCATCATAAGAAAGCTTCCAGCAGTGGAGACATTGGGTTCTGTAAATGTTATATGTTCAGATAAAACCGGAACATTAACCCAAAATAAGATGACCGTAACAAAATTTTATTGTGATAATTATTTAGGCAGCATAAATTCCTTAGATATAAAAAGTCCTTCTCAAAAATTGCTTCTGGAAAACTTAGTATTATGTAATGATGCTACTTTTAATGAGGATTCAAAAACAGGTGATCCTACAGAAATAGCCCTGTTAGAGGCAGGAGTTTTATATAACTTATTTAAGGAAGAAACTGAAGTTTCTCATAAGAGAGTCAATGAAGTTCCATTTGATTCTGATAGAAAATTGATGACAACAGTAAACAAGTATGAAAATGAATATTATGTAATGACTAAAGGTGCCATAGATAATTTACTTAAGCTTTCTACTAGAGCAATAGTAAACGGTAACGTAATTAATTTAACCGATGAAATAAAACATAATATTATGAAAGCATCAAATTCCATGTCCGATGAAGCTTTAAGAGTGCTTGGAGCAGCATATAAAATAATTAGTAGTGAGCATGTTGAAATAGATTCATTAGAATCTGATTTGATTTTCATAGGATTAGTAGGAATGATTGATCCTCCAAGAGAAGAAGTTAAGGATTCTATAGCTGTTTGTAAAGCTTCAGGTATTAATACAATAATGATTACAGGGGATCATAAAAACACTGCTTATGCTATTGCAAAAGAACTTGGAATTGCAGAAAATGAATCACAAGCAATATTTGGTTCTGAAATAGATAAAATGTCAGATGTAGAATTATCCAATAAGATTGAAAATCTAAGAGTTTTCGCAAGAGTATCTCCTGAGCATAAGGTTAAAATTGTTAAGGCCCTAAAAGCAAGGGGAAATATTGTTTCAATGACTGGTGACGGTGTTAATGATGCTCCATCATTAAAAGCTGCAGATATTGGTGTGGCAATGGGAATCACTGGAACAGATGTGGCAAAGGGTGCCTCCGATATGATTTTAACAGATGATAACTTCTCTACCATAGTAAAAGCCATTGAAGAAGGGAGAAATATATATAATAATATAAAAAAATCCATATTGTTTCTTTTATCCTGCAATACTGGAGAAATTTTATCACTATTTGTAGCCATACTTTTGGGCTGGGCATCTCCTCTCAGGCCAATACATTTATTATGGATTAATTTAATTACAGATAGTTTTCCTGCTTTAGCTCTAGGTGTAGATCCTGGTGATAAGGAAATAATGAAGGAGAGACCTCGTAATCCAAAAGACAGCTTATTTTCCCATGGAGCAGGTGTAGCATTGATATTAAATGGTATATTAATAGGATTTTTAACACTTACTGCATTTGTAGTTGGAGTAAAAGTCTATACTGGAGCCACAACATTATTCCCTTTAATGCCAGAGAACTTAAGTAAGGATGCTTTAACTCACGCTCAAACAATGGCATTTGTTGTGCTGAGTGTGTCACAATTATTTCATGCACTTAACATGAGACATCCTGAAAAGTCCATATTTCAATTAGGCTTATTCAGCAATAAATATTTAATTGCTGCCATATTATTTGGAATATTCCTTCAGGATGTAGTTATAACATTACCATTCTTAAACTCCGTATTTAAGGTATGGGATTTATCTATAAGGGATTGGAGTTTTGTTGGACTTTTATCAATAATGCCATTGGTAATCAATGAAATTGTGAAAATATTTATTAGAGCTAAAAAACACGAAAAATAATAAATATTAAAATAAAGAAAGCTTTGCCATAAGGCAAAGCTTTCTTTATTTTTTAACTTTCTTGTTTTATAAGGTATGTTCCCTTTTCATCCTGTCTTATAAGCTGTTTTTTCATCAAGCCGCCTAATGCATTTTTAAAATAGTTTTTACTTTCATGGAAAACGGCTTTAATGTCTTCTGGTGAACTTTTATCATTATATTCCATAAATCCATTATGTTCTTTTAAATAACTCAAGATATCATCCTGAAGCTGAGTTCTTTCTTCCTTAGGAGTTTTTCTTGGAGTTAGACCTAACTTTCCATCTTCATCATATATCTTTTTAACTCTTAATTTTAGTTGTTCACCAGGAAGAACCCTTTCAAAGTATTCATTTCTTAAAATGACACCTTTGTACTTATTATCTACAGCAGCCATTACACTTCCATTAGTTTGGAACCCATATACTGTAGCATTTACTTCATCTCCTACTGAATATGGTGATACATCTTCTAAATATCTGTCAATAAATGTTGTTGCTGCTAATCTTCCTGTTTTGTCAACATAAATATAGAATAAATAACATGCACCTATTGAAATCATATAATTTTCTTCTTTTTTAGGGACTAAAACATCTCTCTCTAAGCCAATATCTACAAAACTCCCAAAATCAGCTTCTCCAACTACCTTTAAGTAAGCTAATTCTCCTACCTGAGCAATAGGAGCCTTTAATGTAGCTACCAATCTATCCTTAGAATCTCTATAGATAAAAGCATCTACTTCATCTTCAACATTTAATTCTGCATCATTAAAATTACTTTTGGGAAGAAGTATATCATCACTTGTATTCCCGGTTTCAGCATCTAAATATAATCCAAAATCAACTTTTCTGGCTACCTTCATTTTATTAAATTTTCCTATGTTAATCACTTTATTTCACTCCTTATCGCTATATCATATTATATTAAATTATCACCACTTGCAGTACAATAATTCACATCTACCCTTTTTAGTATAAAAACTGCTGATAACCCAATTAAACAAATTACACTTAACACTTTAAATAACATAAAAACACTAAACCACTCAAGAAATATTCCACCAAATAAATTTCCGGTAAATCCTCCGATTCCTCCCCCGATGGCCGAATATAAAGTAATTCCTGTGGTTTGTAAATTTTTAGGTACAATTTTATTTACATACTGTAATGCAGCCATTAAATACAATGGATATGTTACTCCCTGAAGAAGCTGAATTATTATAATCATTGTATAATTGGAGCTAATAGAATCTAAAAAATATCTTAATATGTAAAAAACAATTGAAACGCCTAATAAATTAATAATACCAAATCTTTTAAATAGTTTATTTGAAAAGAAAAATGCTGGGAGTTCACTTATTGCAATAATAAACCACATTAATCCTAATTTACTAACATCTCCTCCAGTTTTATTAATAAGTACTGCTAAATAGTTGCTATTTACACCAAAGGTTATATTTATAAGCACAATTGCAATACTAAAAATAATAAATCTTTTATCATTCAGCACTTTACCTACTTCTTTTAATTTTAACTGGCTTGATGTTCGTTTACCTTTAAAATTAAAGCTTATTATTATAGCTGATGCAAGACAGATAAAAATGCAATACCCAAAGAAAATGAAATCACTGCTTAATGCTTTTATTACAAAACCCATTATTAGCGCTGATACAGCGTAACCTAAAGAGCCCATAAGTCTAATCTTCCCATAATCTATGGATTTATATTCATCTATTATTTCATAACAATATGCATCAGTAATTGAAGAGATGGGACTATGAAATGTAATGAATGCCAATAAAACAATTATAATCCAAAAAAAGCTGTTAGCCAATATGTATGTAAGTATAATAACAGCGCTAAGAATCATTGTTATTATTATGGATAATCTCTTATTTAAATATTTATCAGTAATATATCCCCAAATAGGCTGAATAATAACTCCTGCAATTGAACCTACTGCGAAAGCTATTCCTATTTGTGTATAACTTAATCCTTTCTCCTCATAAAAGGTGATCAAAAAAGGATAATAGCAGGCAAATGCTGCATAAAATAGCAAGTAAATTCCCTCTAGTTTAATTTTTATATTTTTCATTAACACACCTTTTATTTATATTCTTTGGATAGCTGTATATAGTGAATAGCATTTTCTATATTATCTGCAATTTCACTTTCAGTTAAGTTTCTTATTACTTTTGCCGGCGACCCCATGCATAACACCCCTGATGGTATTATCTTATTCTGTGTTACAAGACTGCCAGCTCCTATTATTGTATTTTCTCCTATTTCTGCTCCATCTAAGATAATTGAGCCCATGCCTATTAAACAATTATCATGAATTTTGCAGCCATGAAGAGTCACGTTGTGCCCTATAGTAACATTATTACCAATTTTCACTGCTGGGCCACTGCGATAAACATGAATTGTTGAATTATCCTGAATATTAGTGCCCTTACCTATAAATATTTTGTTCACGTCAGCTCTTACAACCGCCCCAAACCATATACTTGAGTCAGCATCTAATGTTAAATCTCCTATAACTTGTGCATTTTGGGCTATAAAGCAGCCTTGGCTAATGCAAGGTTTCTTGTCCTTAAAATTTATAATCATAAAATTCACCCTATAATTTATTTATTCAATATTTGTATTATAAATCTTATAGAAATAAATCACAATAAAAATAATGGCTATTACAAAAATATAACAGCCATTATTTTTATTTATTATATAAATTTATAAAGAGTTGTTTAATATTTCCTCTATTTTAGGAGTACATCTTCTTCCCTTACAGGAACCTGATCCTGCACCAGTTGTCTTTCTAACTTCTTGTACTGTTCTTGCACCATTTAGTATGGCCTTTTTCATAGTTGCTCTAGATATACCCTTACATAAACAAACTTTAGTTAATTTATCTAATATTTCAATATTTAAATTTTGTTCCATTTTCAATATTTTCCTCCCATTTGTGAATTAATAGTTAACCTAAATTATATAATAATGTTTATTTTATAAAAGTCAATACTTATTTTTTTGAATAAATAGTTGTATATTAGTAAGTAACAGTGTGAAAATTAAAAATATAGTTTTTTTGTAAAAGTTGCTCATTGTTACTACATATTGTACATTTAATATTTACACAGCACAATATATGGTAGTATAATTAATTCATGCTAATTAGGCATTTTAATAAAATACTATTAAGGATTATTTAATATAAGGAGGACCTACATGAAATCATTAGATAAATTATTTGTAAGATATTTTACCAAGGAATTAGAAAAGGATACTTCTAAAACTGTTTATGACTTATTTAGATGGAAAACTGTAGATGTTTTTTTAAAGGACCATAAGACCGGTAAAGTGCTTGTTGATATGAAGAGTCTTGAATTTCCAGAACATTATTCTCAAAATTCATGCGATATTATTGCTTCAAAGTATTTTAGGAGAGCTGGTGTGCCTAATAAATTAGGTTGTGAAAACAGCATGAAAATGCTTGCCCATAGGATGGTGGATTTTTGGGCATCATCTCTAATGGATGAAGGACTTATTGAAAATGAAGAACAAAAATCCATCTTCTATGACGAAATGGTATATGCATTATTAGCTCAAATGTATGCTCCTAACTCACCTCAATGGTTTAATACTGGTCTAGCACGAAGTTATAACATTAAGGGAATGCCACAGGGAAATTTTTATTATGACGAAAAGTTAAAAACTGTTGTAGAAAGTAAGGATACATACTCACGAACTCAAGCTTCTGCTTGTTTTATATTATCAATAGAGGATAAATTATTAGGCTCTCATTCTATTTCTGAACAATTCGTTACTGAAACAAAACTGTTTAAAGGGGGATCGGGTACAGGATCTAACTTCTCAAGTATCAGAGCAAAGGGAGAAAAGCTTTCAGGTGGTGGCGTATCTTCTGGTTTAATGAGTTTCTTAAAAGCCCTGGATAGAAATGCAGGTGCTATAAAGTCAGGTGGTACAACTAGACGTGCTGCAAAAATGGTTTGTCTGGATGTTGATCACCCTGAAATAAAAGATTTTATAATCTGGAAAGCAAATGAAGAAAAAAAAGTAAGGGCTCTTGGAAAAATGGGCTACAATACAGATTTTGACGGTGAGGCTTACGAAACTGTGTCAGGTCAGAACAGCAACAATTCCGTAAGATTTTCTGATGAATTTATGAGTAAAGTAGAGAATTTAAATGAAAATGAAGATGAAGAAATTACTTTAAAGGGAAGAGTAGATAAAAAAGTCAGCACAGCAGTAAAAGTAAGGGATATTTGGAATACTTTTAATATTTCCGCATGGCAGTGTGCTGATCCTGCTCCCCAATTTATAGATACATTCAATGCATGGCATACATGTCCTGCGGGCGAAGATGGAGTTTACAACTCTAATTACAATAGAATAAACTCTACAAATCCCTGCGGTGAATATGCTTTTTTGGATGATACATCATGCAACTTAGCTTCTATAAATATTTATAAGTTTTACAATTTTGGAGAAAAATCATTTGACACTAAAGGATATTTGCATGTAATTGGATTAGTTCAATTAATATTGGAAAGCTCGATACATTGGGGTCAATTTCCAACACAAGATATTGCACGTAAAACCTATATGTTTAGAACAACCGGATTGGGTATATCAAATTTGTCATCCCTTTTTATGGTTATGGGATTACCTTATGACTCAGATCAGGCAAGAGCGCTTGCTTCATCACTAATAGGTATTTTAACAGGCCATTCATATTATGTATCTGCATTAATGGCAGAGAAGATTGGCTCATTTGAGAAATTTGAAATAAATAAAAAATATATGATGAAAGTTATAAGAAATCATGCAAGAACAGCTGGGGTAACTTCTAAGGATGTTAAGAATATAATAAAAGAGTCATTTTCGGATTCATTTGAAGGACTCAATTATAAACCTATTACCGTTGATCATAATTTGTTAAGCAAATTAGGTCTTAATGAAATTAGTGAATCCTTGAGAAAAAGCTGGATAAACGCTTTGAATTATGGTGATAAGTTTGGATACAGAAATGCCCAGGTAACTGTAATGGCTCCAACAGGAACCATATCATTTGCCATGGATTGCGGTGCAACATCTATTGAACCTTTTTTCAGTCATATTGTTTACAAAAAACTTTCAGGCGGCGGATTTATGACTATAATAAATCCAGTTATGGAGTTAGCTTTAAAAAATTTAAATTACAGCGATGATGAAATAAGTGACATATTAGAATATGTTTTGAGAAAAGAAAAGGTAGAAGAAAATGGCTTTGAATATGAAAAAGTATTAGATGGAAAATTGGAGGGAGCACCTCATTTAAAAGAAGAACACCTGCCTATTTTTGATACAGCAAACAAGTGCGGAACAGGTGAAAGGTTTATTTCAGCTATGGGTCATGTATTAATGGTAGCTTCAATTACCCCGCTAATTTCTGGAGCTGTTTCTAAAACCGTTAATTTACCAAAAGCAGCAACTGTTGATGATTTTAGGAAAGTAGCATTAACATCTTGGAAGCTTGGTATAAAAGGAATAACTTTATATAGAGACGGTTCAAAAGCAAGCCAGCCTCTAAATACAAACTTATCTAATGATATTGATTTAAAGCTTGAGGATTTAAGTTATGATAAGCTTTTAGCTAAAGCAAAAGAACTTCAAAAGAATTACAAATATTCTGAGAGAGAAAAACCTGTTGGTATTAGAAGAGGTACAACACATCCTGCACAAATTGAGGATGTTAAAATTTATACTACAATCAATAGAAGACAAAATGGCGAAATTTCAGAAATTTATATAACTACGGATAGAGAAGGTACAATCATAACAGGACTGCTCAACTCTCTTTCCAAGGCACTATCAGTTATGCTGCAATATCATGTTCCGCCAAAAGACATTGCAAGAATGTTAAGGGGTCAAAAGTATGAACCTTATGGTTTCGTACAAAAACATCCTTATATTAAATATGTTTCTTCAATTTCAGACTTAGTAAGCAAAATTATTGATATAGAAACAGGAGACTACAGCCGATGCCAGGTTAAACCCGAGAATTACTGCAGCTCCATTCCTGAATCAAATGAAGCTGTAGCAATTGAAGAATCATTAGCTTCCGGAAATCAATTAGGTGAAGATATACAGCCAATTAAAGTTGAAGATGTAGATAACAATATTAAGGGTGAAAGAGTGTACGGAAGTACTTGCCCAAATTGTTCCTCCACAAGGATGATAAGAAATGGAACGTGCATGGTATGTCTTGACTGCGGATCAACAACTGGATGCTCTTAAATAAGACTATGCTGCATTTATTTAGTACATCTTTTGCAGGTCACGCAGTTGTACTGCGGAGGGAGTGCAAATATAGATGTACTTTAAATGCAGCTTAGTTAGTATCTCGTTATGACATCAATGCAAAACAGTTATATATAAAAAATCTGCAGTGAATTGTTGCTTCACTGCAGATTTTTTATTTTTTATTTGAATTTTTAATTCTATTTGGTTTTGCTTTTGGTTTGATAACATAATCATCTTTCTTTTTAGCATCTTTGTATGCTCCAAGTCCCATTAAATCCATAAACCACAAAAACAAAACAATAAAAACTCCTGATTGTACAAGCTGCCATATTGTGCCTTCCATATTATATTTATAATATCCTGCTACAAAGGTTGGTATAAAAAACACAGCTATACCAACAGCTAATATAATCCATTTATTTGGTTTAAATCTGTAAAGTACGTATTTTCTTAGCATATTATATGCAAAAAGTAACACTGCAGCATATAATACTACTCTCAAAAGAAGCTCTAACCATGTCGGCATAATTA
This sequence comes from Clostridiaceae bacterium, assembly GCA_029256485.1. The sequence continues at coordinate 11,810 of JAQSXU010000022.1, read as the reverse complement.
TTTCCCCCTCAAAATTTAATTTATCTATTTATTATTATTATATATTTTATGAAATATATCAATACTTTATTTATTATCCAATTTTTGTAATTTTTATTTTAATGCAATTCAATTATTATTACTTTAACAAAAAATTTGCTATTTTATTATAAACGTGATAAAATATACATGTTGAAAACGTTTAATATTGCTATCATAATAGCAATATTAAACTATACTTTATTTAGGAGTGATTTACATGAATTTAAACATAAGCGGATTAGATGAACTTGATTTTCAAATATTGGACATCTTAATTAAGGATTCTCGTACACCATATTTAGAGATTGCAAGAAACTGCCATGTCAGCGGAGGAACAATACATGTAAGAATGAAAAAAATGGAGGATATGGGCATTATAAAAGGAACCAAACTTATTATTGATAACTCTAAATTAGGATATGATATTTGCTGCTTTATAGGAATTTATTTAGATAAATCATCATCATTTACAAATGTTCTTGATAATATGAAAGCAATTAAGGAAGTAGTTGAATTGCATTATACTACCGGGGATTACTCATTGTTTGTAAAAATATTGTGTAGGAACATGTCCGATTTACAGAACTTACTTATGAGCAAAATACAAACTATTGAAGGAATACAAAGAACTAATACATTTATTTCTTTATTCCAGCCTATTGATAGAAATATAGAACTTTAAATTAATATTATACTTAATCTTCTTAAGGAAACATATGTTTCCTTTTTTTATTTTATATATTTTTATAAAATAATTTTACAAATTACTTATATTTTATATAAAAATGTCAATACTAAGAATATAATCTTTGAAAGGAGATGTAATTTTAATGAAAGCATTAGACATTACCGCACTTGTATTAGTTATTATAGGCGCTATAAATTGGGGCCTTATTGGTTTTTTCCAGTTTGATTTAGTAGCTACATTATTTGGGACTATGTCCGCATTTACTAGAATTGTATATGCTCTTGTTGGTATAGCTGGATTATATGCTATTTCCTTCCTAGGAAAAGACAGAGAAACAAGAGAAGTTAAATAGTCATTTAACCTTCCAAACCCCTGATATAATTATTGGGGGTTAATTTTATTTTTACATATATTTTCAAATAAATTTAGTGCTATAATTAAATTAAAATAAGTTCAATACTATGATTTAGAAGGGGATGCATATTATGAACAACAACAATAATTATAGGGACTTTTTAAAAGCTAAAGTCTTTGTTGATCTTGAAACCATTGAAACAGATCAAAACAAAGAAATTCCTGAACCTGCAATACAAAAGCAGTGTCCTGAGGATGTAAAGCTTATAGATTTAGTTCCTCCTGATATGTTTACCTGCGGTCAAATGAATATTCTTACCACTTTAAGAAAAAGGAAGACCAGACGTACCTATAGTGATGTTCCTCTTACTTTAGAAGAATTTTCTTTTTTACTTTGGAGTGTACAAGGAATAAAAAAAATAGTAAGAAATGGTTATGCAACCTTAAGAACAGTTCCTTCAGCTGGGGCTAGACATTGTTTTGAAACTTATATTGTAGTCTTTAATGTAGAAGGTCTTAAAAAGGGAATTTATAGATATCTTCCTTTAGATCATAAAATATACTTTATAGATTGTCCTGACAATTTAGAAGAAATGTTAAATGATGCCTGTTTTAAACAGAACTTTGTATCTATGGGAGCGGCTACTTTTATTTGGTCAGTAGTTCCTTATAGAATGGAGTGGAGATATAATATAGCATCTTATAAGTTAATTTGCTTAGATGCCGGTCATTTGTGCGAAAATTTATATTTAGCATCTGAATCAATTGGAGTGGGTACTTGTGCAATAGCAGCCTATGACCAGGAAAAAATTGATAAATTGCTTCATTTAGATGGTGCGGATGAATTTTGCATATATTTAGCACCTGTTGGAAAATTTAAGTAATAATAAGCTGCAGGTGAACCTTATACACTAGAGTTCACCTGCAAAATTTATTTATTAATACTATCTATTGCCTTCTGTATATATCCATTATTATCATTTAATATTTTCTTTGCTTTTTCCTTATCTAACTTAGTCTGTATCATAAATATACTTAATTTAACATCATACTCAGTATCTTTTAAATATTTTTCTGCTGTTGTAATATCCACTCCTGTAGCCAGCATAATTATTCTCTTAGCTCTAGTGACTAATTTTTCATTAGTGGATTGAACATCAACCATTAAATTGCCATATACTTTTCCAAGCTTAACCATAGTTCCAGTTGTGAGCATATTTAAAACCAATTTCTGTGCAGTTCCAGCTTTCATTCTAGTGGAACCCATAATGGCCTCAGGACCTACTACTACAGATATTGGTATGTCAGCAATACCGGCCATTTCACTGTTAGGATTCATTGTAACACAAATAACAGCAGCTCCTATATCCTTACCATAATTCATTGCACCAATTACATATGGTGTTCTGCCAGATGCAGCTATGCCGCAAACCACATCAGCTTTGCTTATATTTCTGCTAGTTAAGTCCTTCTTTCCAAGTTCAAAACTATCTTCGGCTCCTTCTACAGCCTTAAATATTGCGGTATTACCTCCTGCTATTATACCCTGAACCAATTCAAAGTCTACTCCGAAAGTTGGAGGACACTCTGATGCATCTATGATTCCCAACCTGCCGCTGGTACCTGCACCAACATATATTAGCCTTCCGCCATTTTTCAGCCTATCTGCAATTAAATCTACAGCTTTTGCGATATGACTTTTTTCTTTCTCCACTGCAAAGGCCACTTTTTTATCCTCTTCATTTATCATAGTCATTATTTCTTCTGTAGAGACACTGTCAATATTTAAGGTGTTTGGATTTCTTTCTTCTGTTACTAAAGCTTCTAATTTATTTAAATTCATAAGATCCTCCCATGCTAAAATAATTTTTAAATCTATAATTATATTAACATAAACTTTCAATATATTCAATATTCAATGAAATTTACTTTCAGAAATAAATTTAAATTTTGTTTCCTCTTTAATAAAGTCTATTAAAAACAGCTCTTCTTTGCTAATAACTCCAACCACATTTACCCTTGAATCCGCCGGCAAATCTTTTTTACATATTTGCAGTTCACCACAATATCTCATATATTTTTCATTATCAATAGTAATGCTTCCTTTAATTCTTTTTATATTATTCTTTGGTTCTACTTTTCTTCCGTTTAAGGTTTCTCTTGATAGTGTGGATCTAATTACATCTTCTGCTGAATCAGGCCTATTTTCATGGGTACTTTTAAATAGTATTTCATTTTCTATTTCACTGCAATTTAATTCTTTTATATTAAATTCTATTATATCTTCTTCTATATTTCCTACACTTACAAGTTCCTCATCTGAAGGTATGCTATCTCCAAATATTACATTATCTAATCCTAGTGCAAATAAATGCTTAGCACAAATTTCCGACTTCATATTCCTATGGGCTTCAAGAGTTGGCAATCCTTCAAATATTGGGCCTCGTCTTCCTGACTGAGATGGAATAAAAGCTGATAATTTTATTTCATATTGTTTTAACATATTATTCTTCTTTAATAGCGTTTCTACAGAAATACCAGTGTTCAATCTTGGATAATAATTATGACATGCCTGGAGCATTTTATAATTTGGATTATATTTATCAAATTCATTTAAAAATCTTTCAGTGACTGTTGATGCATTAATTTCAATTTTCAACCCATATTTATTATTAGTAAATTCAGCTATTTCCTTTGGTGAAAATCCAAAATCCACCCTTATACCATATATATTCATATCCTTTAGAACACTTAAATCCTTTATATCGGCCCCCAAATAACCAAATGCTCTTGGAGATATATCAGCAATAATTTTTAAATCTAAAGCTTTTGCCAATGCAACTATTTTCTTAAAATCTTCAATAATCTCACTGTAGTTTGCTTCTGGAATATGAAGGGATGTAAATATATTGTCAAAGCCATACTCTTTTGCCCTCTTTATGTATCTAATATTTTCTTCAATGGAGTAGTTCATCCCTAAATATACTGAAATACCTTTTGACATAACAAAAGTCAACTCCTTATAATTTATCATTATTATGTAATTATCTGTGAAAGTAACTGCTTTAAAAGTTAAAATTGAGAATTGGGAATTACATCCCAATTCTCAATGATTAATATTACACTTCTGGATCCTCAAAACCTATTATCCATGTGGCTATAAAGCCACCGATATATGCTAACAGCACTCCTGTTAAATAAAATAATACTGTACCTGGTTTAATTAATAATGCTAACGGTAATCCTGAAAGTCCTAAACTTAGAGATGCAACCTTAGTAGCAGCGTTAAAAGCACCTCCTATGGCACCTCCAATACAAGCCCCAATAAATGGTTTTCCAAGAGGTAATGTTACACCATATATTAATGGTTCTCCTACACCTAATATTCCTACTGGTAAAGCTGACCAAATTGTCTTCTTTAATCTGTCATTTTTAGTTTTTACTAATACTGCTATTGCTGCCCCTACTTGTCCTGCACCAGCCATAGCCAATATAGGCAGAAGTAGATTTTGACCGGTTGTTTTAAGTAAATCTGCATGAATTGGTGTTAATCCCTGATGAAGTCCTGTCATTACCAATGGAAGGAAGGTTCCTCCTAAAATAAACCCAGTGAAAGCTCCACCTGATCTAATTGATACCTTTACGGCAGAGCCAATTGAATCAGATATTATTCCACCTATAGGTTGTAAAATTAATAATGCAATAAAACCAGAAATCAACACAGTAAGTAAAGGTGTTATAAATAAATCCAAAACATCTGGAATTACCTTTCTTATGTTTTTTTCAATCCATGAGCTAAATGCTACTACAAGCAATACTGCAATTACGCCGCCACGTCCTGGTACCAATGCCATTCCACCAAATTTAACTTTTGCAAGATCTGGATGAGAAATTATAGCAGCCATAACTCCTCCAAGCATTGGTGATCCTCCAAATTCTTTAGCAGCATTAACACCAACGAATAAACTTAAGCCATAAAAAACTGCATTACCAATAATCTTTAATATACCACCTGTTGGACCTGCCCCAAAGCCTGGATTGTATTTTAAAACAATATTCAAAATTCCCGATACAAGACCACAGGCAATAAATGCTGGTATCAAAGGAATAAAGATACTTGAAATCTTCTTTAGCAGCAATTTAAACGGAGTTGCATTCTTTGCCTTAATTTCTTCCTTTCTTACTTTCGCCTCATCCAGCTCTCCAACCTTCAACCCTGTTATTTCTCCGAAAGCTGCAGCTACCTTGGCCACTCTTCCTGGTCCAAGAATAATTTGCAATTGCCCTCCTTGTTCAGCAACACCAAGTACTCCTTCAATTTTTTTAATTTCCTCTTTGCTGGCTTTGCTGTCATCCACAACATCCATTCTTAATCTAGTCATACAATATGCAACTGAAGAAACATTTTCTTTTCCGCCAACCTTGTCCAGTATGTTTTCTGCAATAACTTTTGGTAATAAATTTGAAGTAGACATGAATAATTCCTCCTTTAAAAATAATTTATAAAAAAATAAGAGCCAAAAAAAACCTATAGTAGTTTTCTTTAGCTCATGCCTGCTTAAACAGTAACACGCTTTAATATTATTTTGTAATTTTATTTTATATCAATATTGTTTTTATGTCAATAATTTTCAGTTAAATATTGTTAATTATTCATTCTTATTTTTTCTAAATGAATTGCAAGATAGCCTATCTCATCCTCTGTGAATTTTATATTATAGTCAAGCTTTATTTTGTCTGCTAATTTCTTTGAAGCATTATATGACATTTTAAACTTTCTCTTTATACTGGATAGCAGCAGATTTTCAATTGGTATCTGTTTTTCTGCTCTATCTAAAGCAAATCTTAAATGTATCACTAATCTAGAATAATTTATGCTGTCAGCGCTAATATTTATTTCAAAAGTTTCCTCTATGAATTTAACCATTTCATTTATAATAGTAGTATTTAAACTAGTTCTAGAAATATTACCATGAGTAAAAGCTGCATGAATATGGAGGGCAATAAAGCCTATCTCGTCCTGTGGTAGATCTATATTAATTCTACTATTAATTATATTCAATGCCTTTGATGCTAATTCATATTCCTCTGGATAAAGTGTTTTCTCCTCTACAATAAAAGGATTTACAATATTTATTCCATTTCTATGTCTTTCTATAGCAAATGAAACGTGATCTAATAAAGTTATATGTATTTTTTCATCCAATTTACCACTTGATAAATTATGAATTAGTGCAATAACTTCCTCTGTAACTCCAACAATATCATTATCTATAATCTTCGTTAATCCTTTAAATTTATCTTTATTAGCTTCATTAGATATATGGAATCTCTTTTCTATTTTTTTATTATCTATAACTTCATTCTCCTTCTTCCCGAACCCTATACCCCTGCCAATTAAAATGCATTCTTTCGATAGTTCTTCATCTATACAGAAAACTACATTATGATTAAATGTCTTAATAATTTTATACTGTACTTCCAACTATGCAGCACCTCCGTGATAACATATTATGTAAAAAATACATTACTAAGATTATATCAAAATTATAAACCTTTTAAACTAAAATTCAAATTCTAATTATGAATTGATATGTTCATAGATGACTATACTATGGATATAGAAGGTGATAATATGTTTGAAAATATTAGGCAGCAAAATATTTATAAAAATCTTTTAGATGGCAAATGGATTCAAAGCAGCAGCAATAAAACTATTAAAATCCATTCTCCCAGGGATAACTCTATTGTTGGTATGATTCAATCCATGACCAAAGAGGAAGTAGATTTATCAATAGCAAATTCCAATACAGCTGCAAAAATTTGGCAGCAGGCTCCCATAAATGAAAGAGCTTCAATCTTAAAAAAAGCTGCCCTGTTATTAGAAGAAAATGTACTAGAACTTTATAAAATACTTCAGTATGAAATTGGCAAGGACAAAGAATCTTCCATTTCGGAAATTGCAAGATCCGCTGACTTTATTAGATTCACCGCAGATGAAGCAAAGCACATGGAAGGTAAAGCAATATCAGGAGATAGTTTCCCTGGATTTAAAAAGAATAAAATTTCCTTGGTTACAAGAGTCCCCCTAGGAACTGTGCTGGCTATTTCTCCATTTAATTATCCCATTAATCTATCCGTTTCAAAAATTGCACCAGCTTTAATAGCCGGAAATAGTGTTATTCTTAAGCCACCAACCTCAGGCTCAATTAGTGCTCTTTATATGGCTGAAGTATTTAATAGAGCAGGACTGCCTCATGGTGTATTGAATACAATTACAGGCAAAGGCAGTGATATTGGGGATTACTTAGTTACACATAAAGGCATTGATTTTATCAACTTTACAGGAAGCACTGAAGTTGGTAAACATATTGCCTCAATTGCCGGAATGGTGCCAACCCTTCTGGAATTAGGGGGCAAGGATGCTGCCTTGGTTTTAGATGATGCAGATTTGGATATGGCAGCTAAGGAAATAGCTGCAGGAGCATTTAATTATTCTGGTCAGAGATGTACGGCAATCAAGCGAGTCATTGTTTTAAATAATATTGCTCCAGTTTTAATAGAAAAAATTAAAATCATTGCTGAAAGCTTGAAAGTTGGTGCCATTGAGGATGATTGTGAAATAGTTCCCCTAATAAATAATAAAGCAGCAGATTTTGTACAGAATTTAATTGATGATGCTATTAATAAGGGAGCTAACTTAATTTTAGGCAATAAGCGTATTAACAATTTAGTTTATCCAACTATATTTGACAATGTTACCAGCGATATGAGAATTGCCTGGGAGGAGCCTTTGGGCCCCATACTTCCAATCATAAGAGTAAATAGCATAGATGAAGCCATAAATGTTACTAATAACTCAAAATATGGTCTCCAAGCTTCTATTTTCACAAATAATATTAATAAAGCATTTTTTATCGCAGATAAATTGCAGGTTGGAACAGTTCAAATTAATGGTAAAACTGAGAGAAGTCCTGATCACTTTCCATTTTCAGGTTTTAAAGCTTCTGGAATGGGCACACAAGGTATACGTTACAGTATTGAAGCTATGAGTAAACTTAAAAGTATTGTGCTGAATTTGGAGGATTTTAATGAAGTTAAATAAAAAATGTATTGGCGTATTATCTTCAGCCCTTGTAATAATTTTATTGTTAATACCATTTTTAAAAGTAAAATCAATCCACCCTGCAGTTGATAAAAATAATTTAATAATTCATTATATTGATGTGGGTCAGGGTGACAGTATTCTCGTACAGATTAACAATATAAATTTATTAATTGATGCTGGTCCATACGAAAACCAGTCTAATTTGATTTCATATCTTGACAGACAGCATATAAAAAAACTTCATTATATAATTGCTACCCATCCTCATGATGATCATATAGGAGGGATGGCAGCCATAATAAGAAAATATAATATTGGTGAGTTCTACGCACCAAAAAAAACTGAAAACACAAAAGCATTTGAAAATATGATATTAGAATTAAAAAATAAAAATAAAAAAATAAACATAGCTAAGGCAGGAGTTTGCATCAATCTTGGGAATAATGTACATTGCGAAATGCTTGCCCCAAATAATTCTGCCTATGAAGAAACAAATAATTACTCTGCAGTTATTAAAATAACCTATGGTAATTCTAAATTTCTGTTTATGGGTGATGCTGAAAAATTAAGTGAAAAGGAAATATTATCAAAAGATTATGACCTGTCCAGCAACATTTTAAAGGTTGGTCACCATGGAAGTACATCATCATCTTCAAATGAATTTCTAGATAAAGTAAATCCTGAAATAGCAGTAATCAGCTGTGGTAAAGGCAATATATACGGTCACCCCAATAAGGGAACCATATTAAGTCTTAAGCACCGAAACATTCAAATTTATAGAACTGACATAGATGGAAATATAGTTGTTGTAAGCAATGGAAATTCAGTTGAAAAACAATAAAAATGCATAAATTGCTTAATTGTTTTAAGCAATTTATGCATTTACATTTATTCTCTCCAGATATCAAGTACTTTAACTATATTTAATGGATGCACTTTTAACCCTTTTATATTTTTACTATAAGTATAAGTTGAACAAATGTTAGAAAGTGAAACCCACGGGGAATCCTCTTCCATAACGCCGTCAATTTGATATAGAATTTCTTTATACCTATATGGATTTTTAGTTTTCTTAGCCTTATTTAATAATTCCATTACCTGTTCATTTGAATATTTGCTCCTGTTTGCGCTATTTGCTTTATCTACTAATGGTTCCATGAAATTGTCTGCAGTTCCTGAATCTCCAAGCCATCCATAAACAAACATATCTGCCTGCTTAATACTATTTTCATCGTAATAATCAGAGCCTTTAACTGCCTTTGTCTTTAATGTTATACCTATTTCCTTTAAGTTTTCGGCCAGTATTTCAGCAACCTTACTATGAAGAACTACATTTCTTCCTTCTGAGCTAACCAGCAAAGTAATTGTATTGGATTTTATACCACTATTTCTAATTAGTTCCCTTGCCTTATTTATATTTCTGGAATACCCTTTTAAATTTGGATTTGATATTATTGTTTCTGGAAACGCTCCTATGACAGGTGTTTCTAATCCCCCAAGGGCCTCTCTAATTATCTTTTCTCTATCCACACAATAGTTAATTGCTTTTCTAGCCTCTTTATTGTGAATAATTGCATTGCTGCTATTATAATTAAAGGCTATGAATCTCATGCCTATGCACTCTGTTCTTCGAATTTCATATGATTTATCTTCTATTAATTTTTTATTTCCTGCATTGACAGTCATATAATCAATTTCCTCATTAATAAATCTTTCTTCTATATCATCGTCATTGTAATCAACCTTTACAGTATCAAGTAATGCCTCACCTAATACAAAATCAGAAAATTTGCTGAGTATTATTTGCTTATTTTCATCGTCTACCTTAACAAATTTGAATGGACCAGCCCCCACTGGCTTATTATCAATATTGTTAACTTCCTCCTTTGGAATGATAGTGCAAGAGCAGTGAGCCAAATTATTAATAAAAGAACTATATGGATATTTTAAAACAACTTTAATAGAATTATTTCCTATTATCTCAATTCCACTAACATGTGCTGATGTTCCATTATAATACTCATCTGATCCCTTTATCATTGACAAAAACCATCTGTTTATGCTGTCCAGCTCTTTACTTAGTAATCTTTCAAAAGAATATTTTACATCTTCAGGCGTTATTATTCTGCCATTATGGAACCTTGCATCTTTTCTTAAATTGAATATCCAGGTAATATTATCATTTTCAACGTGCCATGACCTTGCTAATGCTGCAATTACTTCCGTACCTGATCCAAATTGAACAAGCCCCACGTTTATTTGTGATACTATATTTGATGCATTAATATCACCAGCCTTTGCAGGATCAAATGAATCAATTTTTGACGCGGACATAACAAATTCTGTTTTCTCTATCTCATCTTCATTTTCATTATGACCTATTGACAATTCATTTAAATTTTCAATAGTATTGTTTAAAGTTCCTAGGGCAGCCTTTTGCCTAAAGGCATTGATGGATATATTTTCATTTGAATTTTTAACTTTTTCAGCCACTTCAACTAGCCCATCTATAACAGAAATCATATATTGATTTTTATCAGTTTGTTCTTTTACTGCCTCACCTATCTGCCTGGAAATTACCTTTGTTCTTTCAACAGCATCCATCATACTGCCTATGTCATCTTCCGCCATTTTAGCTTTAGAAGTGCTTTCTTGAACTTTATCTATTCCTGAATTTATTATACTTAATGACTCATTTGTCACATTTGTAATCTCAGAAATAATATTATCAATTTCATTCGCGTAAGCAGAGCTGTTTTGTGCCAGTTTTTTTACTTCTCCAGCTACTACAGAAAATCCCTTGCCTGCTTCACCTGCTCTAGCTGCTTCTATATTTGCATTTAAAGATAAAAGATGTGTGGTTTTTGCAATACCCTTTATTGTATCCACAATTCCTTTTATTTTGTTTGATTTTTCTTCTAGCTGCTGAAGTACATCCTTCATATTATTAACTGTACTGTGAACAGAATTTATACTTTCAATTACATTATTTACTGACTTTTGTCCATTTTGTGCTTTCACTATGGTATCTTCAATTACTTTCATAGTCTCTTCAATACCTGCATTTACTTCTTCCGAAAATGCTCCTACCTCTGCTGAAACTTGTACAGTCTTATCAATATGCTGATTATGCTTTTCCATTTCAATATTTATGTCCTCAACTGATTGCAGAAGTGATTCTGTCACCTCTAATGAATCCTTGGTTTGATCATTTACTCTTCCTATTAATATGCTTTGATATTTTTCAAGTTTATGTAACCTTTTAAAATTTGCATTAGACTCTATGTTTTCATTAGCAGGTATAACTTTTGTAATTAAATCCCTATTTTTACTTTTAAATAACATTTTTCTCCCCCTTAACAATAATGGACAATTTATATATGCATTAAAAAAATCATATCATGTTTGATTATGAACTATTATAAACCATTTTGCAAAATTTTGCAAAATATATTTAGTTCTGCAGTTTTATGCAAAAAAAACTTCATGATTAAACTATACTAAAGAATATAATATAGTTTAATCATGAAGCAAAAAATAAAAAATGGCTCCGCGAAAAGGATTCGAACCTTCAACCCTTCGGTTAACAGCCGAATGCTCCACCGTTGAGCTATCGCGGAACAATTTGTTAGTTAAATA
>JAQSXU010000402.1 GCA_029256485.1 Clostridiaceae bacterium | reverse complement strand
ATCTTAACTGAGATGAAAATTTATCCAATACAAACAAATTCAAAAAAATGTGCTTTTGGCCATTTCTATAATTCTATTAATATTTCTCACCCAGATATTTCACCATATTGGACAGCTATTGATAATATACATCATGAATTACATAACACTGGGACTAAAGTTATTGATGCCATAAAAAGACATGACAAAGAACATGCTAATGACTTATATTCTCAGGCTGAAAAATTATCAAAAGAAATTTTTACGTACATAGATACCATTATCGAAGAAATCCAAAAGAAATCTAAATTAGGAATAGAAATATTAAAAGAAGCAAAATAATAAAATATCATTTCATGTAAGCGTCATATTTACGCACCTATATGTTTCCAGCAGAAGAAATCTAAATTAGGAATAGAAATATTAAAAGAAGCAAAATAATAAAATATAATTTCACGTAAGCGTCATATTTACGCACCTATATGTTTCCAGCAGAAATTACAGGATGAAAATTTCATAATAAAATGGCTTCCTCATCAAATCATTTTCTATACTATACTGATGGAAGCCATTATATTCTATTTACTAATTCATTGACGCTTACTAATTTTTTTCTTATTATTTGTATATAAAATATAATAATGCACACATTCTGCATGTTATTTTAAATTACCTAAATAATACAAATCGTACTACTAAAATTATATAAAATCCTGTTATTATTGATTTAATAATTATATTCCAATGCCTATTTTTCCACATCTGATATAATCCTACTGGCCAAAAAAATAATAAACAACCAACAAGAATAAGCTGTTCTCTCCAATTTATTTCATATAATTTACGTAATATACTATCATTTATTTTTAAATACTTTTTCATAAAACCCTCTCATTTTTAAAAAATTTATAACATAGTAATTATTTTAACTGTCATAAGTAATAATATTTTTTATCTCATTTTTAAATTAATTCTATCATTTTATATTCTTTTTCATATAATATCGTTTATGATTATAAGGACATTCATTTAATACTCCGAAAACTTCATATCCTTGCTTTATATAGAAATCTTTAGCTTGAAAATCAAAGGTGTCCAAATGAATTAACTTGCATCCTTGACCTATTGCTATTTGCTCGACTTCATTTAAAAGTTTAGTACCAATTCCCTCTTTCCTAAAATTTTCGTCAACCCACAAAGAATCTATGTAAAGGCAATTCCAGCAATACATTTTGCTATTTATTCCTGCAATAATTTCACCATCATTATTTTTGATAATTCTATTTATCCATACAAAAGCTTACTGCTGGGTTTGAGGAACTTTAGATAAATTATAATTTACTAAATTCTCCACAACTAATTCAGCTTCATTTTTATTACTCTCTTTTATAATATAATTATTCATAATTGTGACTCCTCTTAAAATAATGTCCTAGTCAGTTAAGTGAAGACTATAGACTAATTTACTTTTTATTATACTTTTCTATTAGAATAATAAATAGAGCCACCTTTAATTAATTTCACCTATTTAGTGGGTTAGAATATTAATATTTGCTATTAATCTCTGACAAAACTTTAAAAAATAACTTAGGTTGATCTAACATGCTCATATGACCTGCATTAGGTATTACATACAATTTCTTATCTGGTGCATTAATACTTTCAAAATATTTTTCTGCAAGAACATGTGGAGTTTGCCAATCATTTTCTCCTAAAATATAATAAATTGGTACTTTATATTCTTCCAATTCTGATCTTATATTAAATTCTCCCCAAAATTCTATTAATTCTTTATTCGCTTTATCCATTTCTATAAATGCAAAAATGTCTGATAACTTAAACACAGGGCTTTTGAAGAGACCAATAATTCCAGGCAACTTAAAGTTAACAGCTAAATTATATTTTCCTTGAACTTTACGTAATTTTTCAGATTTCTTCTTAAACTCAATACCAGATAAGCCAACTGTATAGTCCCCTATGGCTTCAAGTATTTTTAATGATTTTTTATCATTAGCCTGCAAGGCTAATTCTCTAACCTTTTCATATCCAAAACGTTCATTTTCAAACATATTTATAACTTGCCCAACCCCAATATAATATGAGACTTCTTCTGGGGCTCTCTTAATAAATACACTTCCTAAAATAGTTCCCCATGAATGCCCCATTAATATAATTTTATCTTTATTATATTTTTTCTTTAAATATTGAATTATTTCAAATAAATCTTTTAACAATAAATCCATAGTAGGATATTTATCTGGATTCTTAATCAAAGTTTTTCCAGCTCCGCGTTGATCCCAATGTACTACTGTAAAGATTTCTTCCCACCTTTCTTGAAACATATATGAAAGTGAAGATTCTGCAAAACCTGGTCCTCCATGTAAAAATAGCATTATTGGATTATCAGCTTTTTTGCCAGCATGAAATAAATATTGTTTTATGCCATTAATGTGTTGTTTTATGCCATTAATGTGTACATATTCATCAAAATAAATTACTCTGCAATTTTTATTTTTCATAACTCAAATTCTCCTCTTTTATTGCAAGAGCATTAGTCTTTTTTTACACAAACTTATCTAGAAAATCTTTTTATAATTAAGAATTCCTCATTTTAGAAAAGTTAGCTAATATTAATTTTAAATCGTCTTCCAAATCAACATTAGGAATTTGAACATTTTCTTCAAATCCATCCATTTCAACACCATCACAACTATATAATTTAATCAACAACTTCCAAAGAGTTTCTATTTCTTCCCTAGTAAAATCTTTAAAAATATCTACCATAAAATTAACTACAGCACCTTTTCCGCATTTAATCATAGCCTCCATACCTTGTTCGGTTAAACAAATATTAACTGCTCTTTTATCTTTTGGACTTGGAACAATGGATATAAAGCTTTTCTTTTCAAGAGTCTTAATTAATTGAGTTACATTTTGTTTAGTAGTTCCGAGCTTTTTAGCCACGTTTATTAGAGTAGTTTCATCTTTAGGCAAATGAAGTACTGCAAGCATTGTCATATACTGCCTTGATGTTAATGGAGCACAATATTGATCCCCTAAAATTTGAAGT
>JAQSXU010000021.1 GCA_029256485.1 Clostridiaceae bacterium | reverse complement strand
TCCTATTACCCAGTCAGGGTGGCTGGGACATCCAGGGACTCTAACAACTTCTCTATTTAAAATCTGTTTAACACTCTTACTTCCCGAAGGATTGGGAGATGCTGCTGAAATTCCTCCGTAGCAGGCACATGTTCCCACAGCAATAACATATTTAGCTTTTTTCCCTGCCATGGTAACAGCCTCTAGTGCCGTTACAGGTTTTCCTTTATAATTTGCTATTATATTATAAAATCCATTATCTTTAGTAGAAACTGCCCCATCAACCAGTAGAATAAACTCTGTATTTAAAGTGCTGAGGAACTGCTCAAAAGCTTTATCTCCTTCTGTGCTCATTAATGTGTTGTTAAATTTTAAGTTTATTAGCTTAGTTAGAATATCTAATATTCCTGGATTTTCTCCATTAAGAAAGGATATTATATTTCCGGAACAACCTGTTGCTTCCAGCCAGATTGCATTAATTTTATCAGCTCTTTTATTATTTACGAATCCTATTACTTCATCTGTTAATGTTTTAGCAGTAGTATTTTTTTCCTCATAAAAATAACACTTATTATGATCCATAAATCAGGTCCCCCTACTTTAATATTCCCACCTTTGGGAGCTGTGATAAAACAGCTGTATTTCCATGGCAGCCGTTAAATTGAGCTGTTAAATCTTTCCCTGCCATAAGCCCAAAGTGACTTGCTCCTCCCCAGGTAGCTTCATTACTTACGTCATATACTATTCCATTTACAGCAACGTATGCTGGTCTGCCTCCCATACCATTATAAGTAGAAAGTTCTTGAAGTGTAATTTCACGGGCTTGCCTATAATAACTATCAACTGAATGAATAATATGGTCTAATTCAATAATCAATTGATTTTCCAGCCATTGTCTCTTTATAGGGCAAGTTGTAGAGGATATAATATTTCTATAATATTGAATTTTACTTCGGGTCCGTTTTATTTGTTCTAATTTGTTTTCACCTGCTAAACTAATCATTTACAAATCCTTATAAATTATTTCATTTATAAATATATGCTGAAACTTTCCTGATAAACCCATAATTTTCAAATTTAAAACCGTCCATTGCAAAAAAAAATTTCATATATTATACTAATCATAATATTAAAGAAGAACGGAGAAATATTTATGAGGAGAGAATATATAACTTATCCTTCAGACATTCCTGTTTCAATATCTTTATCAACTATAATAAATTACCCCCTGCACTGGCATAACTCAATAGAAATACTTTATGTTCTCAAGGGAAATCTTAGTATTATAATAGGCTCAGACAAATACGAACTTATAGAAAAAGATTTGGAAATAGTGAATATAGACGAAACTCACAGCATTGTAAGCTCTGACAAAGATAATAGAGTTTTAATATTTCATATAGATCCTTATTTTTTTGAAAAATACTATAATGATATTGAAAATATGTTTTTCTTCGCTAATACTACAGATGATAAGGCTCAAGAAAACGATAAGTATGATATTCTTAGAACTTTTTTAGCAAAAATAACCTGTGAGGCAATTCAAAAACAAGAGGACTATGATAAAGAAACAGAAGTTATTCTTATTGACCTTCTTTATTATCTTATAAACAACTTTCATTATTTAATGTACGAAAATGAAGATTTGAAAGGAAAAGAGGAACTATTAGAAAGATACCATAGAATTTCAAAATACATATTTAACAATTATAATGATAATATAACCCTTCAAGATATAGCAAAGAAAGAATTTTTAAGCACTGATTACTTATCTCATGGAATAAAAGATGTTACTGGATATAGTTTTACAGATTTATTAAATTCAAATAGAATTGAAGAAGCTTTAAAGCTTCTATTAGACACTGATAAAACCATATCTGAAATTTCAGAAGAAGTGGGATTTTCGCATACTAGATACTTTAATAAACATTTTAAAATTAATTATAAATTCACTCCCCTTCAATATAGAAAAAAATTTAAAGTTGATGACGAAACCCTTGATAAGCTGAAAATTATTAAATTTTATGATTTAAATGATAGCCTTCAATATATAACTTATTACTTAGAAGATTATGATAGATTTAATTATGAAGATAAAATAACAAAAATAAATATAAACATGGGTGAAAATATTGGAGAATTTAACAAAGCCTTTAAGGATGTGTTAAATGTGGGAGACGCCTTTGATCTTCTTTTAGAAGATAATAAAGATATATTAGAAGTTCTTCAAGAAGAAATAGGCTTTGAATATGCCAGACTTTTAAATGTTTTCAGCCAAGATATGTGTATATTCCCAGGTTCTAACTTTTACAACTGGAACAGGGCTAGTGATGTGTTTGAATTTTTGGATACACTTAATCTAAAACCTCTTATAGTTTTAGATGATAAAGGCTTTTCTGATTCTGACTTCTTATTAGCCATAAAATCCTTCTTAAATTATTTTGTTGAATTAGATAACTTAAATTTACATTCATTTAAATTTCAATTTAGTTCAACTTTAGGACCTGCTGTTATGGATAAGATATCTGAAATTTTATCCACAGAATACCAATTAGAAATAGATAAGTATGTATTTTTGGCTGAGGATATCATAGATGAAATCTATGATACAACATATATGTTACCTTACATTATTAACAGTGTGGTAAATAATGTAAACAATGTAAACTTTTTAAGGGCTTTTGATGTGTTAGATAAACAAGTTAACTTAACTAATGAAGTATTTTTTGGTTATCCTGGTCTTATAAATGATAAAGGTATCAAAAAACCATCTTATTATGCCTATTACTTATTAAACAAACTTGGAGACACCTTGGTTGCTAAAGATAATGGATATATAGTTACAAAATCTGAAAAGGAGTATCAAATTTTACTTTATAACCATCACAATAATATAGATAAATTAATTCCATTAAGGAGTTTTTCAAAGCTTAGGGCTGTTAAAAATGCTGCTACCCAAAAGCTTTCACTGAATATAGTTAACATTCCTTCATCCATAAAAATAACTACTTATGAAATAAATGAAAAATCAGGTTCTTCATATAATTACTGGGTTGACATGGGTAAACCTAAAAGATTGAGTAAAGAAGAAAAACAAATTCTTCATAAAGCTTCTTTTCCTGCTATAAATTTTAAAAGTTTTAAAAAAAGTACTGTAATCAATATACAAACTAAGCTTAAGGGATATGGTGCTTTGCTAATTTTAATAAAAGAGGCCTAATAATACCTTAAAACAGGTGTTATTAGGCTATTTTTCTAATTCCACAATTTTAACAACAAAACATCATTGTACTTTTTTATAAGCCTTTAAGTGAATGTAAATTTTCCCCAAGAATATTATAATTTAATTAAAAGAAAATAAGTTAAGCTTACTTATGAAATAACTTAGTTTTCAAAACTTGAGGTGAAATTTATGGAAATTGACAGTAATATTTTTGCAAAAGAAAAAATAAATAAACTGCTTTTTAAATTTGCTGTACCGGCAATATTCGCATTATTAGTCTCTGAACTTTATAACATTATTGACACGCTTTACGTGGCACACTATTTAGGAGTTACTGCTCTGGCAGCCATTACCATTGCATTTCCCATTCAAAAATTATTAATAGCTCTAGGACTTTTAGTGGCAGTTGGAACTTCTACTTATGCCGCCAGAAGCTTAGGTGAGCAAAATATTTCTGAATTTAAAAAAATAGTTCTTACTTC
Source organism: Clostridiaceae bacterium (assembly GCA_029256485.1). The sequence goes on along the minus strand of JAQSXU010000021.1, from coordinate 81,192 downwards.
TTTAAGTTTAGTTTTAATAATATTAACTGTAATGTCATTTATAATTTTTATATTTAAAAAGCCTATACTTTTTACATTAGGTGCAAGTGAATTAACATACTCGTTAGTTAATAAGTACGTATCTATAATACTAATAGGCGGTGTTTTCCAGTCTCTTTCAGTAGTTGCTTGTTATATTATGATTTCTCTAAAAAAAACTAAAGCTCTTTTATATACTAATCTAATTGGAGCCATTCTAAATATAGTGATTAATTATATTTTAATAGTCATGTCTGGGTTTGGAATAGAAGGTGCTGCTATAGCTACAGTGATTTCTCAAATAACAGCCTTTACTTTTGCTTTTTTTAAATTTAAAGATGTTGCAAAAAACTTTGGTATAAAGCTTACAATGCATTCTATATATAACTCCATTACAAAAGAAATTCTAGGCAGTATAATAACAATTGGATTTTCAACCTTTATAATAGAAATTGAAGATGCTTTAGTTTCTGTAGTGTTAAATAACATCCTCTATGCTGAGGGAGGCGAATCTGCCATTGTTATGATAGGAATAATAACTAAAGTTTCAATGTTTCTGTTTGTTACAATAATTGGTATAAGTTCTGCAATGCAGCCCTTAGCTGCTTATAATTTTGGCGCTGAAAATTACACTAAAGTTAAAATGATTTTAACTACTTCCATTAAAGCTGTAATGATAGCTTCTTTTACATCTTGGTCAGTTTTTATGATTTTTTCAAATTCTCTCATAGGATTTTTCTTAAAAGATACTTATTTACTTAACGAAACAGTCAAAGCTTTCAGATTATGCATTTCTCTCATTCCTTTAACTGGAGTGTACTATGTAGGAATAAACTATTATCAAGCAATTGGTGAAGCTAAAAAAAGTTTTTTACTTTCAATATACAGGGAAATTATAGTATTTATTCCTTTGGTTATACTATTTGTTCAATTATTTGGTATAAAGGGAGCTTTGGCTGCCTATCCTATAACTGATTTCATTGCTGCTTTAACCTCTTTTTACTTCTTAAATAAAACTTTAAAAGAAGACTTCCATGAAATTAGGGTAATTGAAGGAATTTAACTATAATATCCACCAAAAGTTTATCCTCATTTACCATTACTCATGGGTAGTTTATATGTTTATAATTTATCTTTAATATTTATATAAAAAATCATCTAAATCAATTACACGTTGTTCATATAATCCACAGCCTACTCTTCCATTCTTGTTAAAAGCCTCCACGCTAAAGCACAGCTTTTCCCCTTCAATTTCTGTCAATGTTGCCCTTACAGTTACTTTCATATCAACAGGAGTGGGATTCATATGTACAATGTCAACTTTTGTCCCAACAGGTCTATAATTTTCAGGCAAGTTGCCAAATACCATGTGTGCAGCTGTCAGCTCCATAAACTTTATCATAGAAGGTGTGGACAGCATATTAACATCCTTGTTTCCAATAAAAGCTGCTGTATCCTCTTGCTTTACCGTATATTCATCAGTATGTGTTTTTCCTACTTCTAAAATAGAGTTAAGATCCATTTTATTGTCATCCTTTCTATAATTAGTGTATACAACATATTATATAGCAACATAAAATTCTTAGAAAGCCATATATTTTTAAAACCATTATCTATTTGAATTTCATAAATTGAAAATAAAAGTTCTGAGCTTTTTATCTCAGAACTTTTACTAAATACCGAAATTTAATATGAATTGACTTTCACTTATATTTATGATAAATCATATTCTGGAACTAACTCATAAATAATTGGTTTTACCCCATTTTGAGTCCACTTTATTATTATTTCATTGATATCTTTGCCTACACTAAAACTATTATAGCCATTAGAAAGATTCCCTATTTCTACTATATTACCGTTTTGATCCCTTGCTTCAACAGTTGCATTTGACACAGCGGAAGGATCTTGAAGTACTAAAATTTTTTCTACATGTTTATTTTCAGGAAAATCAATTACAATTTTTTCACCAGCTGAAGGTACACTAACAGCTCTGTATAAAGTATCAATGTCACCATCTAAAATATTCACCATTCCATAACCTATTTCTCCTTGTGGAGATCCGCTTATAGAAATGTTACCTGGTTTATGGTTTACATAGAACTCTCTTACTTTTACCCAATCAATGCCGTAATCCTGAGCACATCTATATCTTATATATCTTGCGTTTATTGATAAATTACTTAGCGATATTTCTTTTTCACTAAGTATTCCTGTGATGGTTGTCCATGTACTATTATCTGTAGAATATTCAACCACACCATTTCTCATGTAATCCGAATCACCCCATGGTGATCCCATTAATATATTTAATGTTTTAACCTCTTTAACTTCACCAAGATCAACTCCAAAGTAGTCACCGGCTTTTCCATGAGCTGAAGTCCAATAGAAAGTATTTGCATCATTATCTATCATTTTATCAGTGGTATAATTTGAATAAGTGTTAAATGAAGAAATTGTTGAATTTATTTCTAATGGGATTGTTCCAACTGTAAACTCCCTTACCTGTACCCACCATGGTCCATAATCTGCTGTACATCTTAATCTTATATACCTTGCCTTTATAGCAATATTGTTTATTGCTATATCTTCAACACTGTAGGGCTGAGTCAATGTTGTCCACTGGGTGTTGTCTGTTGAATATTCCACAACAGCATTTCTCATATAGTCCGTTGCATTTGTATCCTTTCCCATTAAGATGTGTATAGTGTATATATCAGTTTCTTTACCCAAATCTATTCCAAAGTAATCATCTTTAACTGCAGCTCTGTCAGTCCAGTAAAACGTGTTAACATTACCATCCAACATATTGTCATCTGCATAATTAGCATAGGTGCCAAGAGTTGAGAAAGTCTTAATTTTTCCAGTATTTATAGTTTTATCATATTCATTAATAGCTTTTGCTATAAAGGGCTGTATAACCTTAGAACCTATAGTTAAATTTATTGCTTTTGCCTGCTGGTATGCCTTTCCCAATTCCATCCTGTACTTCCATGCATTTTGACTATCCCTATTTGCCATGGCAATCAGCATATTAACTGCATCTACACCTGAGGTTCCAAGAGCTTCAAGTTTTGTAAGATATCCGTCAGTTTCACTTATAAACTCTGGATTTCCAAGATTATTTCTCAAATCTGACGGAGCCTTTTGTATCTTTTGAAATTCATTTATGAGAGATTTCGCTGTTTTATCAACAGCATCCTTATCTCCGCTATTATAGTTATTCCAGAATTCATCAACAAAAGGCTTTAGTGAAGTTGATTCTTCACTGGTTAAAATAGATGATCTAGAACTATCCGAAAATGTGTACAATGAGTTAAAGACATTTGATCCAAAATTTTTCATTGCCCGTATCCATGAATCTTCAGCATTATATGCTTTTGGATTCCAATTATAATCTCCTATTGTAAAAACAGGAATTTTAGATGTCTCCGCTTCATTCATAGGATTAGAGATAATGCCTACTATGCCGTTGTCAGAGAGCTTAGGGTCTAATCCCAATTCAGGTCCCATCAATAATTGATTTCTACAGTAATCATTAACGGGATAATTGTACCATATTAAAACTTTATGATTCATAACCTCCTTAATAGTCTTTGCCTGTTCTGAGGTTATAGATGCAGGAACAACTGCAGGACCTGTCCACATAAATACAACATTGCTGTCTGTTAGTTCAGCCATTCTATCTAAATATGGAGTATGTTTTGCTACATAGTATTCAGTCGGAACGGTTTCAAGCGGATTAGCACCTGGATGAGTTTCAATAAATTCCTTTTGGAATCTGTTAAGAAGATATGCCTGAGCTGCTGCAGAAGGATTTACATCCTTTCCGAACATCTCAATATCCTTTGGATCTTTTAAGTTTGGATTAATATCATCAAGCAGTATTGAAAATGTTCTTACACCTAAGTCCCACATAGCCTGTGCTTTGTTAACCAGCAGTTGAAAATCTTCATCACTTGAAAACCTTATAGTTAATCCTGGTGATATGGCAAAATTAAAATCCACATGATTTTCCTTACACTTATTAACAAGTTTCTGTAATTGTGCTAATTTATCAGCGGGATAGGTTTCTTTCCATTTTTCCCTATGATAAGGATCATCCTTTGGTGCATAAATATATGTGTTCATTTTCATCTTTCCATAGAAGTCAATCTGATCTAGTCTGTTTTTATCAGACCAGGGAGTGCCATAAAATCCTTCAATTGTTCCTCTGTATGACATTGCAGGATAATCACGTACTTCAACACATGGTACCCATATATTATTTTCATTTGTTTTTATTACCTGTCTAAGTGTCTGGGCTGCATAAAATGTTCCTCTGTTATCTTTTCCAGCCAGTACTATATTTCTAATACCATTTTCGCTTTTTCCTATCGCCAGAACATATCCCTCTGAAGGAAGATTGTCTGGTCCTTCTACATTCAACTTTTTTAAGGTTTCGTTAGTATTTGTAATTTCCGTTGGTCCACCTACCCAAACTGTAACTTCATTACTCACTGGTGTATCCTCTGGAGTTCTTTCTTTTATACTCTTTACCCCAGCTGATTTAAGTATTTCTTTTACTGCTTGTACCGCATATTCGTCTGTTTTGTCGCTGGTAACCAGACCAACTTCTGGTGTAATTTCAAACCCACCCGGATTTTCTTTTACATATTGAGGTACCGGAGAAATACTTAAAGAATAACTTTTAGGAGTATTTAAATCATTTGTTTCTGCTTTTACATTTGTAAACTGCACCAGTGCTGTTACCATCATTGTGGAGGCAAAAATACTTATAAATCTTTTAAAAGATTTACTCATTATTTTTCATACTTCCTTTCTTTAATTATTATTCTTCCTTGAATTTGGAGCTCAAACATCAGGATTTAATGCTTCCATATACTACCTCCTTATTTAATTTTTAAGTACAAAAAAAGAGCTGAAAGTAATAAATTCTCAGCTCTTGCCTTCTTTTAAAGAAGTTACACGCTTTATTTAGTCTTGTGATATTTTAATATTAACATAGAATTTATTATTTGTAAATATATTACATTTATTTTAATAGCTTAATCCAAACCCATAATCATACAATCCCCTAATTGTTACTGGCAGCTTACCACTTGGATTTACTTCACCTATTAATACTTTTACCAGTGAATTTGTAGAAATATTTCTATTGCCATAGGTGGCAATATACCCATTGACCTCAGGGAAAGCAGTAATATCATAAGGATTTCTCATTGCCGCAACAACCACTTTCTTTCCAGCTGCCATAATTGCTTTTACGAGATTTTGCTGTGCAGTATTGGTATTTGCTGTGTATGTGGTGATGATGACAACATCAGCATCACCAGCTTTTGTTACAGCAGCGCTAATTTGTGATGTTGTTGGAGAAGTATTAGTTCCATAGGCACTGCTGGTAAATCCATTATTAGCAAGCAGGCTTGATAGTAAAGCTGGATTCCCGGAACTTGGGCCTGTCACAAATACCTTTGTTCCTGCTTTTAATGGCAATAATGCATTTTCATTTTTAACCAGTGTTATGCTTTTATTAGTTATTTCATCTGCTATGTTTAAATTTTCTGTGGTTCCTATTTCATTTATCTTATTTGGATCTGCATATGGATTACTGAACAAGCCTCTCTCCATCTTTACTTTTAGAATCTTAAATACGGATTCATTAAGACGCTTTTCAGTTATTTCTCCGCTTTTTACTGCATTTAACACAGCATTATATGCTAAATCAACATCTGGAGGGTTAAGCAGAATATCAGCACCAGCCTTAAAGGCTTCAACAGGTACTCTATCTTGTGGTACTACGTTTGCACCTGACATACCCAGACTATCTGTAATTATGATTCCATCAAAACCGAGTTTTGTTCTCAGCAAATCAGTAAGTATTGGTTTTGACAATGTTGCAGGAAGTCCTGAATTATCCAGCGCCGGCACTACTATATGAGCTGTCATTATAGAATCTACCCCTGCATCAATTGCAGCTTTAAATGGCTTTAAATCAATTTCCTCCAGTGTATTTAAATCATGATTAATTATTGGAAGACCGTAATGTGAATCTGTATTAGTATCACCATGTCCCGGGAAATGCTTTCCTGAAACTACCACATTTTGACTTTGATAACCTTTTATTTGAGCTACGCCAAGTTTAGCAACTAAATCTGGATTTTCTGAAATAGAACGTACTCCTATAACGGGATTGTCTGGATTTATGTTAACATCAAGATCAGGTGCCAAGTCCATATTTATGCCTAAATGCTTCAATTCAGAGCCCATTATCTGACCAACCTTGGATGCATACTGTTCAGAATCAGTTGCTCCTAATGCCATGCTTCCAGGGAACACTGTAGCGGGTTCAGTTACTCTTGCAACAATGCCTCCCTCCTGATCTGTTGCAATTAAAAGAGGAATTGACATATTCTGTTTCATAGCTATTTCCTGAATTCCATTAGAAAGTGCATTCACTTGTTTGAAATCAACAGGTGAGCCAATATTATCGGTCCAGTTAAAATAAATAATACCCCCTAGGTGATACTTTTCTATAGCCTCCTTAAAGTTTTTTGCCCCTCGTTTCTGATCTAAATTGGTTTGTTCATAATTGGGGTCTGTTGGAGTTTTTCCATAAACATGAATCATGAAAAGTTGTCCAACTTTTTCTTCTAGTGTCATATGTTGAATTTTACTTTCAATCCAGCCTCTTTGAGCCTTTTCATCCTGCCATCCAGGTTTAACTGGATCCGAGGCATTTGCATAAACGCTGACAAAAGGTGCAGCCAGCATCAATGATAAGGTTACTGATAAACCTGTAATCCAATGACGTCTTTTCATTAAGATTCCCCCTCTTTAATACATTTATAAAATTTAATACTACTAAATAAAAGAAGATGATTCCCTCTAATTTAGAAACCACCTTCTTAAAAATTTTTTTATTATATTATAATTCACTTGCTAAAAGTAGTTGTTCCCCATACACCAATTAATATCAAAGCAGAGCCAACTATGTGATAGGCATGAAAGCTTTCCTTTAAGAATATAATCCCTGCCAATATGGATACAATAGTTGATACATTGGAAAACACTGTTGTTTTAGATGCCTGCAGCTTTGATAGAGAGTAATTAATTAAAAAATATGCAATGATAGATGATATAACTCCAAGATATATTATTGAAGTTAAAAATGTTATACTAGTTAATGGCTGAAAGTAATTATACATATCTTTGTTTATTAAATGACTAATTATTGCTAATCCATTAAAACATACTGTACCTGTAACCATCATAAAATATGTTATTTCAATAGCATTAAACTTACTTGAAATTTTTCTAGATATTATGGTGAAAAAAGCTGCTGACATTACAGCTCCCAGTAATAAACATATTCCCAAAGGTGAACTTTCTGTTTCGCCTGAGCTGCTCATTATTCCAATTAAGGCAACGCCAGCTACAGAAGTAATAATAAATATTACCTGCTTAATGGTTGGTCTTTCATTTAAAAAATAGACCCCAAGTACAGTAACTGCAATAGGTATAAGAGAAATCATAAGCCCACCTAAAGATGATGCAGTGTACTGAAGCCCATAGGTTTCAAAAATAAAATATATTACAGGCTCAAAAAGTGAAAGAAGTAAAATCCATCCCAATGGCTTGTTTTTATAGTTAACTTTAATTATCTTAAAAATAATCAATAACGTCATAACTAAAAAGGCTGTTGAAAACCTAAATGCCATAATCGATGTGGGGCTTGCTACACTCAACGCCTTTTTAGTGAATAAAAAACTTAATCCAAATATCATAGAACTAAATAATGCAGTTAAGTATGGAAGTATTTTAGTTTTGTCATTCATGTTAATCCCCCCAAGCGCATAATTCACACTATTATATATTAACATGAAACTATTATAAAAATATATATTTTATAAACATAAAAGCTCTGAAACAAAAATATTTCAGAGCTAAATATTGTATGAAATTTACTGTTTCTCTTTATAGTCCACGTGCAAAAGCTCATGAACTCTTCCTTTTAACAATCCTGAATATAGTGATTTCATCAATGGATTATCATCAGAACGATTTATACTTGTCATTTTATCTGCCTGATATAATCCATTACCGCGTTTTAATTTCCCTGCTGCTTTTGTAAATGGCTGACCTGCACCGCTTACGCATCCCCCTGGGCATGCCATAACCTCAACAAAATCATAGTGAGCTTCACCAGATTGTATTTTTTGTATAACATTATCTGCATTTTTAAGACCGCTTACTATAGCAATTTTTATTTCACGTTCGCCAACAGAAATGCTGGCTTCCTTAACTCCTTCCATGCCTCTAACTCCATCAAAGGCAAGAGCACGCAGTGTAGTTATGGATTTATCACTTAATACTTTACGTATAACAGCTTCAGTTACTCCGCCAGTTACTCCAAATATGACACCTGCTCCGCTGCTAAATTCGAATGGCATATCCAGTGCCTCAGGTTCCAATTCAGAGAATGCAATTCCTGATTCCTTTATCATGTTAATAAGCTCTTGTGTAGTTACCACATAATCTACATCAGGTATGCCGTCTTTTTTAAATTCATCCCTGTTTGCTTCGAATTTTTTTGCTGAGCAAGGCATAATTGCCACACTTACAAGTTTCTTATGATCATTCTTATAATATTCCTTTAAAACGGAAGCAAACATCTCCATAGGTGATTTACAAGTAGACACATTTTTCATTAGATTTGGATAATTATTTTGTACATAATTTATCCAGGCAGGACAGCAAGATGTAAACAATGGTAATTTTTCATTTTTCTCAAGTCTTGAAACAAATTCATTGGTCTCCTCTATAACTGTTAGGTCTGCTCCTGCAGAAGTGTCAAAGATTTTATCAAATCCCATTCTTCTGAGAGCAGTCACTATTTTGCCCATTGCATTTTTCCCATCTTCTTCTCCTAGCTCATCACTAATGGCTACCCTTACAGCCGGGGCAATTTGTACTATAACCTCCGTATTTTCATTACTGAGTTCCTCCCAAAGCTTAGATGTAGTACTCTTTACTACAATAGCACCAGTTGGGCATACTGCTGCGCACTGACCGCAGCCAACGCAGTTTGATTTGCCTATTGGTTCATCGAAGGCAGTAGTTACAGTCATTTTAGATCCTCTTCCAGCAAAATCAATGGCTCCAACATTTTGTACCTCTTCACATACTCTTACACAATCACCACATAATATACATTTGCTTTTATTTCTTACAATGCATACAGATGAGTCATCTAATTTGGGTTCTGGGGCTGTATTTTCGAATCTTACTTTCTTTATTCCAAAACGTTTTGCCAGCTCCTGCAGCTTGCAGCGACCATTTTCCTCACAGGTGGTACAATCTCTGCAGTGATTTGCAAGTAAAAGCTCAAGAATATTCTTTCTATACTTTCTAAGTCTTGGAGTATTTGTGTATATCTCCATACCAGCTTTAGGAGGAGTAGAACATGCAGCTTCCATGCCTCCTCTTTTATTTTCTACCATACACATGCGGCAGGCACCGTATACTGAAAGCTCTGAATAAAAGCAAAATGTAGGTAATACAATGCCAACCCTTCTAACTAATTCAAGAATATTTTTTTCACCTTTTATTTCTACAGGCACATCATCTATAGTCATAAACTGTCCGCTCATTCTATTAATCCTCCTTTATAGCTTTAAATGCACATGTTCCCACACAAGCACCACATCTTATACACTTATCTCTATCAATTATAAATGGTTCCTTAATCTTACCTGATATTGCCCCAACAGGACAAACTTTTGAACACCTTGAACATCCCTTGCAGATTTCTTTATCTATAAATATCGTCTTAAGCTTCTGGCAGGTTTTTGAAGGACATTTTTTATCAACAATATGAGTTACATACTCACTGCGGAAATTCTTAATAGTGCTGATAACAGGTGAAGGAGCAGTTTTCCCAAGACCGCACAGCGCTGTGGCAGATATAGTATCTGCAAGTTCCAATAACATATCTATATCTTCTAATTTGCCTTTACCTGCAACAATGCCTTCAAGTATTTCAAGCATTCTCTTAGTACCTTCACGGCAAGGAACACATTTACCACAGGACTCATTTCTTGTGAAGTTCATAAAAAATCTTGCAACTTCAACCATACATGTATCTTCATCCATAACTACAAGTCCGCCGGAACCTATCATTGCTCCTGCTTTTTTAAGGGAATCGAAGTCCAGTGGCAAGTCAAGATCTGCTTCTGTAAGACAACCGCCGGATGGGCCTCCTATTTGTACAGCCTTAAATTTTTTCCCGTTTCTTATTCCTCCGCCTATATCAAATATTACATCTCTTAGAGTAGTACCCATAGGTACCTCAATAAGTCCTGTATTTTCAATATTTCCTGTTAATGCAAAAGCCTTTGTACCTGGGCTGTTCTCAGGTCCAATGGACCTATACCAGTTGGCGCCTTTATTAATGACGATAGGTACATTTGCAAAGGTTTCAACATTATTAAGTACTGTTGGCTTACCAAAAAGCCCATGTTCAACAGTTCTAGGAGGCTTTACTCTTGGCATACCTCTTTTGCCTTCAATTGAAGCTGTAAGTGCACTTCCCTCACCACATACAAATGCACCGGCACCTTTATTAATTTGAATATCAAAACTAAAGTCTGTTCCAAGTATATTTTCACCCAAAAGTCCATATTCTTTTGCCTGAGCAATGGCGTTAGAAAGTCTGCTTACAGCAAGAGGATATTCTGCACGAACATAAATAAAGCCCTTCTGTGCACCACAGGCAACTGCGGCTATCATCATACCTTCAATTACTCTATGGGGATCACCTTCCATTACGCTTCTATCCATAAATGCACCAGGATCACCTTCATCACCATTGCAAACAATAAACTTTATTTCTTCCTTCTGACGTTTAACCTGAGACCATTTACGACCAGCAGGAAAACCACCGCCTCCGCGGCCTCTTAGATTTGACTCATCTATTTGTTTTATTACATCATTGGAAGTCATATCAAACAGAACCTTTTCAAATGCTGAATACCCATCTAAGGCAACGTATTCTTCTATTGATGTTGCATCAATATGACCGCAGTGTTCCAAAGCAAGTCTTGTTTGTTTTTTATAAAAAGGAATCTCTTCCTGCTTTCTGTATATCTGACCATTTTTAGTATATGCAAGTCTTTCAACACACTGATCATTAATTATAGTTTTGTTAACGATTTCCTCGCAATCTTCAGGCTTTACCTTTATATATAAATATCCAAATGGGTCTATTCTTACAAGAGGGCCCATTTCACAAAATCCATGACAGCCGCATTTTTTAATTCCTATGGTTTCATCATGGGGTTCTTTTTCAAGTTTTACTTCAAATTCTATTCCCTTTTCTTTCATTATCCTTGTGAACTCATCATAAATATCCAGGGAACCTCCTGCAACGCAGCCAGTACCCGCGCAAATAAGAATCTTCTTTTTTTCTTTTTGAAAACTCTTTTTATATGTATTTCTCATATTCACTAAATCATTTCTATTAAGAAGCATGTTATTTGTCCTCCTTGAGAGAATTTAGCAGTTCCATTGCTTTTTCAGGACTCATAGAACCATGTACTTTATCATTAATAGTCATTGCAGGGGCTAGTCCGCAAGCACCAAGGCAAGAAACCGTTTCCACAGTAAACATTAAATCATCAGTTGTGATTTTTGTTTCAGAAAGTTTTAATTCCTTTCGCAGCTTCTCCAATATAGGAATTGATTTTCTAACATGACACGCAGTACCATCGCATATTTTTATTACATATTTGCCTTTAGGTTCTAAAGAAAAGTTTTCATAAAAGGTTGCTACACTATATATCTTAGCAGTGCTCATACCAAGCTTTTGTGAAAGATAAGAAAATACCTCCCTAGGTAAATATCTATAAACCTCCTGTGTATCCTGTAATATTGCAATTATATTGCTTGATTTAAACTCATGATTTTTCAGTATGGTATCCAGTTTACTGTAATCAAATGAATTACACATGTTATCTCCTCCTTATAAAGTTTGTTAACTATTTCACTATATATTTTACCTTAACTTTTTAAATTTGGCAATTTATTTATATGAATTTTTTAAATGTAATAATATATTCGCAATTTTCTGTCATATTGTCTTTTAACTTTAAATATTTTAAATTTATTTACTTTTTTCCTTAGTCAGCCATCTGATGTTTAACAAATTAATAACGAAGTTATAAGGCAAATTTGTAATATTATGTTTTTTCTATTTACTTTTTACTAAAATAAGTATAAAGTTAAAAGTAGTTTCAGAAATTCTATATTTATTTTAAGGAGATGTGAGCCTATAATGTGCAAAATGGTAAATCTTGAAATTGGTTTAATTTAAATATGGGGGAAGTCTGTCCTTTTTTAAATACCAATTTAATAGAGATTACTTTTTGGCATAAGGCTCTTTTTTTGCTGTCTGCAAAATCATTTTATTTACTAATACCTTTTTTTCATATGATAATTTAAAGGCACAAAATTTTGTTATAGAGAGAGTTTTATACTCTCTCTATTTTTATAAGGAGGAATATAATTTGAATATATTAAATGTAGAAAATATATCCTTTGGATATGATGATAAAACAATATTAAAAAATATATCTTTTAGAATTTTAAAGGGTGACCACGCAGGTCTTGTAGGCAATAATGGTGCAGGAAAAACTACACTCTTCAATATACTTACAGGAAAGCTTATCTGTGATGAAGGAACTGTAAAATGGTCAAACAATGTAAAGATTGGATTTCTTGATCAGCATATAATGCTAAATGAAGATCAAAGTATTTTTGACAATCTCAGGGACGCTTTTAAGGAATTATATGCTGCGGAAAGCAAAATGAATTCTATTAATAACAAGTTATCAACCATGGAACCATCAGATATGAGTAGAGCTTTGTTTGAACTTGGTGAACTTCAGGATAAACTTATGCTTAATGATTTCTATAATATTGACAGCATTATAAAGAATATTGCAACTGGAATAGGTCTAGATGCCGTAGGGCTTAATACTAAAGCTTCAAAATTAAGCGGTGGGCAAAGAACTAAAGTAAGTCTTGCAAAACTTCTTTTAAAAAAGCCTGATCTTTTACTTTTAGATGAACCTACAAATTATCTTGACAAGGAACATGTGGATTGGCTTTCAAATTATCTAAATAATTATCAAAACAGCTATATAGTAATTTCTCATGATACAGAATTTTTAAATAGGGTTACCAATGTTATACTTAATATAGAATTTTGTAACCTAAAAAGATACTGTGGAAATTATGATAACTATATTAAGCTGTCAAAATTAGAAAGAGAAAAATATATTAATGATTACAACAGACAGCAAAAACAAATTGATAAAATGGAAAGATTTATTGAAGCAAATATTGTAAGGGCAACTACTACAAAAAGAGCCCAAAGCAGAAGAAAACAATTAGAAAAAATTGAAAAGATTGAAAAGCCTCAGACATCTCCAAAGCCTAACTTTTCTTTTTTAACCTTTAGGCAGCCCGGAAAACTTATATTTAAAAGTTCAAAGTTAGATATAGGCTATAATTATCCTGTAATAAAAGGATTGACTCTAAGTCTTTTTAGAGATCAAAAGATAGCCATTACGGGATGTAACGGCATAGGAAAATCCACCATGCTTAAGACACTTTTAGGCATTATACCTAAGCTTGGCGGAGATATTAAATATGGTGAATTTTTGAAACCTGCATATTTTGAACAGGAAACAAAATATGCAAATGATGTAACAGCTCTGGAAGAAGTATGGCATGACTTTCCCGATAAAACTCAGCGTGAAATAAGAGAAGCATTAGCTAGATGCGGATTGAGACAGGAGCATATAATGCACAAAATGAATCAGTTAAGCGGTGGCGAGCAGTCAAAGGTAAGGCTTTGCAAATTAACGCTTACACCCAGTAACTGGCTCATATTAGATGAACCTACAAACCATCTTGATCTGAAATCAAAAGAAGCACTTAAAAAGGCACTAAGTAAATTTCAAGGAACGGTAATTGTAGTATCCCATGAAAAAGAATTTTATGAAGGATGGATTACCGGCATATGGAATATTGAAAATTTTATTACATATTAGCCTTGTAATGTTAAAATAATATATATACAATGGGATAAACTAAAATTATTGCAAAATGATCCACTGATTAATAAATTGAAATATAGTCAAATAAGATTTGGGGGATAACTAATATGAAAAGAACATCCAGAATGGCTAAAATTTTCTTAACATGTGGGTTAGTAGGCATACTAGCTGTGATACTTACTATAATATGTGATTTCATATTGATTGGCAGACCAAATAGCACATATTCTTTTCTAAAATTAGGAACTGAAAGCATGCATGGCTTGTCACAGTGGAGAATATTTTTGGGTACATTTTTAGGGATTATTGTACTTCCTCTGCAAATCGCAGGTCTTGTACCCGTTTATTATGGGTTAAAACCTGCAGGGAAAGTTAAATCCCTTATTGTAGTACTTATAGCAGGTCATGCAGCAGTTATGGCTTCAGCATTTCATATATCATATGCATTTATTGCAAGTGGTTGGAAACTGTATCATACTATTGGTCCAGAAAATATTGCTGCTTCAGAAATGTTAAAAAGCTTTGGCTTCTACTGGAAAACAACTATTATAATAATGGCTGTAGATCTAATTTTAAGTTCAATATTATATATATTGCTTATAATGAACAAAAATACTTTATATCCAAAATGGATGGCATTATTAAACCCAGCCTCTATTTTGCTTTACACTTTTATTATGATTCTACCAATTCCAAATCCTATTGGAGGTTTTGTGGCACCTGCTTTTCTTAATATATCTACACTAATATTTTTTACTTTTTCCACATTTATTGTTTATGTAAAGTTAAAATAGAAAATAAGGAGTAAAAATTCTAATGTTTCTACAGGTTTTGATGTCTCTCAGATGACAGATTTACTTTGAAATCCATATGATTTAATGATATAATTGTTTATTGTCATTATGTAATGACTAAATAAAAAATGTAAAGTGAGAATATTAAAATGAGAAATGAAAAATTAGAAAAGGCAATAACTAAAATAGACAATGATATTGCCGCTATGAACGTTGCTAAAAAGTATTTATCAAACATAGAAGAAATAAATCAGGTAAGAGACACTTTAAATAGTAAAAGACAATTATTGGCAAATGAAATATATGCTGAGGATCATAAATGTTATTTCCAATGTCGTGAAGTTATACAAGGAATGTTAGATAAAGAGTTAGGAAAAGAAGAACAAGTAGAATTGCTTGAAATGATAAAAGAAACTTTTGGAAGACAATCACCAAATGTAAGCAAAAAAAGCAGCGGTCTTAATGCTTGGTTAAAAGAGCTTAACCTTGAATATAGCTGGATTAATAGTGAAGAAACTGATTGGGATAAACTGATTATAACTGGCTTTGGATTAATAATGCAATAATAAAAATTTCAACCTTTTACTTTTATATATTATCTTAATTTAGCACGCAAAGTTAATAATTTTTGCGTGCTAATACATTTATAATATTTAATTATATATGTCCGAAAACTCCAAATTAATCTTTTCAATGGAACTTTTATCTATAGTATCACATGGCATATTTTCATTATTAGCCTCATATGACATCAGTTTATTAGGAAAATGCATAATAAATTCTGTGCCACAACCTTCCTTGCTTGTTACTGAAATTGCTCCCCCATGCAGTTCAACTAATTCCTTTACAAGGGAAAGGCCTATTCCGCTTCCTTCATGATCCCTGGTAAGAGATTTGTCAACTTGTACAAAACGTTCAAATATGGTATTTAGTTTGTCTTCCGGTATGCCTCTGCCAGTATCCTTTACCCTAATACAGATATTTTCTGCACCATCTTCTATGGTTATCGTAATTTTCCCTCCAGAATGGGTGAACTTTACTGCATTTGATAATAAATTCAAAATAATTCTTTCTATCTTCTCTGGATCACAGGCAATAATTTTTTCCTCTATATCCGTATCAAATGTAATTGATAAACCTTTATTTTTTATGTAATCATCTACTGACAGAATTATTTCTCTAACCAGATTCACAATATTATTATTAGTTTCATTTATAGTAAAAAACCCAGCATCTATTTTTGTTATATCAATTAAATTGTTAATCAATCTCAATAGGCGATAACAATTTTGTTTCATTATCTTTGTATATTTAAAAATATCTATAGATGAATCCTGTGTATAGCTTTTTTTTAGTTTTAGTTCATGTATCTGCAGTGCAGAAAAGATAACACTGATTGGGGTTCTTAACTCATGTGAAATATTAGCAAAAAACTCCGTTTTAATTCTGTCATATTTTTTAATTTCTTCTAATTTTCTTCTCTCTTCTTCTATTTTTTTTTGCAGTTTTTCCATACGCTTTCTTACTGTAAGATCAATTCCCACCCTTAAAAACATATTTCTTCCATCCTGCATCTTTCCAATGTATGCTGAATAAAAATCCCATATTCGCTTTTCACCATTTATTGTTTTTATAGAATATTCTCCGTCATTTTCCCTTTTTTTCAAATTAATAAGAGTGTTTACCATAACACTTTCTGTGTTTTTTATAAATACATATGATACTTTTCCCCATTGGCAAGTTGTTGGCATATCTTTAATTGTATAACCTGTAATTTCCGTCCAGGTTCTATTAATCTTAATTACTTTTCCATCGTCTGCAAATAACATCATAGGAACCGGGGCTTCCTCAATGGAGTAGCGAAACTGTCTCTCACTTTCCCTTAATGCCTCTTCAGTTTTTGTGCGCTCATTTATTTCCTCTTCCAGCAGAACATTAAATTCTTTAATTTCTGTTGTTATTTCATCTAACTGTTGTGTTCGTTCCAGTACATTATTATTAAGCATTTCCACCTGCTGCTGCATAAAACGAAGTTTTAGTTGTGTGCCAACCTTAGTAATAACTTCATTATAATTAAATGGCGCAGTTATAAAATCAGCCCCTCCCACAGAAAAAAATTTATCTTTATTAACGCACTGATTGTCTGTAAAAATAAAAATAACTGGAATTTCCTTAAGATTTTCCTGACTTTTTAATTTTTCACAAATCTTATATCCATCAAAGTGAGTTAAAGCAGCATTAATTAATATTATATCTGTTGGGTTTTCTCCCAAATACTGAAAAACTAATTCATTTTCCGGGATATTTCTTACATTATAATTACTGTCATTAAATATAGTTGTCAACATTTTAACATTTGAAGAAGAATCATCAATAATAAGTACATTAGCCCGACTTAAAGAAGCCTGCACATTATTCATAATTTGTCACTCCATTCAAGAATATTTGAATATGTGGATACTTTAAATGATAATATATTGAATCATTTGTAAGTATTCACATATTTGTCTTCGATTTAAAAACCAGCATAGTGGCTGTTTGATTTAAATGGCCAATAAATTCTTCACCATATGTTGAAAATCCTATGGTTGGAATATCACTAAATATTTCGCCATATTGCTTTTCTAGGTTCTTTTTCTTCAGTTGAAATGACCTTTCTATACAATCAAAATTAATTATGCCGTCAATTTGTCCCAATTCATCAATTTTATTTTTAACAGTCCTCTTTGTATCCTCAATAATGTTTGTAGATTCAAGTAATCTAACTTCCATCCCTTCAAGTATATTACAGTAAAAAAACATACTTGTTCCTTTTATTTTCTGTGGACTTCTTACAAATAAATCATTTTCTCCAATAAGCAGTCCTACAGGATTTGTTGGAAAATATTTTGGAACTTCTGCAATATTTGCTGCTCCAACTGCCTCTGCATAGAACAAAGCGGCAGGTTTGTTATTAAATTCAATAACTTCTCTATTTTCCTCATTAACCTTATTAGCAATTAATAATGGCTCTAAAACTTTAAAGCTTTGAGTTTTAATAATACTGAATTCAGCATTATTGCTTATTTTCAGCAATGCAAGGATTGTAGAATCTGTGTATGATTTCCCATTGGCGCACACATAGGTTTTAACAAATTTAAAATTATCCCCTGCTGATCCTCCAACAAAATTTACATTAGTTCTATTTCCTATTAAGTCCATAATTTTTTCTTCCTTCATGCTTAAACCATCAATTAAAACTATACCCACAAACTTTGAAGGATCCATTGTATATAAGCTCTCATTAAAATAATTTTCTAAAGAAGTAAACGATTGTTCTAAACTAAGATTTTCTTTAATATTTTCAACTACTTCCAATTTTACATCAGAGACAATATTTGAACTGATGGCCATTGCTACTGCTGAGTTTGTTAACACTTCTCCACTGGTTATTTCACCAGCAGTAGAGCATCCAAACACTATGGAATCATTAAAAGCCTCCTGCATTAGCTTACTTAGTCTGTCCTGATTAAAATCAGATGAAGCAAAAAAAATCACTATTTTGGGGTTACAGCAATTTAACTGACTTTTAATATCCTGCACAACCTCTTTTTCTGAGCATTTTATTGAAAATGCTGATTTTATATTTATTTCTTTGTTTATTACATTGTTTACATTTAACTGCTTCGCAATATCAAGAAGCTTTTCAATAATTACTGGATCATCATAGGAACAGCTATCAAATTTACTGGGATTAAGCCCCTTTAGTATCAATTTTGCTTTTGTTACCTCTGTAATAGCAGGATTACCTTTTGACCTTTCTTCAATAATCTCATCAATGATTTGCCTTATCTTTCCAGTCACGAATACTCACTCCTTTTCTTTTATGCTGAGTATTGAAAAGCCGTCCCCTTAAGAATATCGCAATATTTCTATATATAACCTTATTATAACATATTTTCACATAATCTGTTAATTTTTCATTAAATTTGATTATAGCAGCCTAAAAGTAAAAGCTTATAGGCTGCCATTATTTATTCACTTAACTGATGCAAAATTTCTTCAAAATAATCAAGTGACTGGGGATTTGCTAAGGCATCTTTATTAGTAACTTTTCGACCATTTATAATATTTGTCACAGCACTTTCAACCTTTTTATTATTTAATGTCCTAGGTATATCCGGTACAGGCAAAATTATAGCTGGAACATGCCGTGGAGAAGCATTTTGTCTTAAAATTCTTTTTATCTCCATTTTTAAATTTTCATCAAGGGTAATTCCATCTTTTGTTTGTACAAATAAAATAATTCTTTGGTCTCCCTTATAATTTTGTCCTATTGCCAGGCTATCTTGAATTCGGGAAATTTTTTGAACCTGATTGTAGATTTCAGCTGTTCCAATTCTAACCCCAGATGGTTTTAATACAGAATCTGACCTTCCATAGTAAGTTATTCCACCTGTCTCAGAATGTATCATAACATAATCGCCATGATGCCAAATGCCAGGGTACACTCTAAAATAAGCATCCATATATTTGCTGTTATCTGGATCATTCCAAAATTTTAGAGGCATTGATGGAGTTGGCAGTTCACAAACAAGCTCACCTTGTTCATCTCTAATTGCCTCACCTTTTTCATTATATGCATTTATCTTCATGCCAAGACCAGCCCCTTGAAGTTCTCCAGAGTAAACAGGACTTATAGGATTTCCGGAAGAAAAACATCCATTGATATCTGTACCCCCTGCAATTGAATTAAAATGCAATTCCTTCTTTATCTCTGTGTAGATATAGTCAAAACCATCTTCTGAAAGTGCAGAGCCAGTTTGAGAAATGGCTCTCAGAGCTGAAAGGTCTGCAGCTTTTTTAGGTGAAAATTGTTCAGCCATAAGGGCATGTATATAACTAGCACTTAGTCCGAAAATAGTAACTTTCTCTTCCTCTAATATCTTCCATATGGCTGATGTATCTGGATAAGATGGGTTTCCATCATAAAGTACTATTGATGCGCCTGTGCCTAGTACCGCAGCCTGCCAATTCCACATCATCCAGCTGCAGGTGGTAATATAGAGCATCCGGTCAGAAGGTTTCACATCATTTTGCAAAACTAACTCCTTTAACTGGTTTACTAAAAGGCCCGCAGAAGACTGCACCATACATTTTGGCTTTCCTGTGGTACCTGATGAAAACATAACCACAAGTGGATGTTCTGAAGGAAGCTGCTCAAACTTGAAATTCTCAGGTACATTGCTTGTGAGATATTTTTCAAACAAAACACCATTTAATATTTGGCTGCCTTTAGAACTATGTCCGGCATAGTGTGAAATAACCACTCTTTTAATTGAATTAATTCCATTTACAATCTGATTGACATTTTCAAGGACATCAAAACATCTTCCCTTATAAAAATACCCATCTGTTGTAAATAAAACTGAGGGTTTTACCTGACCAAGTCTGTCAACGGCTGCCTGAGGTCCGATATCTGTAGCGCAAGAACACCAAATAGCACCTACAGCAGAGCATGCAAGCATAGCTATTACAGTTTCAGGTACATTAGGCATATATGCAGCAATGGTATCACCTGGCTTTATTCCATCATTTCTAAGTGCTTCAGCAAGTCTCACCACCTGTTCATACAATTCCTTATGACTTATTTCCTGCCTGACTATATTTTCCCCTCTAAATATAATTGCAGCAGCAGAGCTGGAAGGGAAACGAAGCATATTTTCAGCATAGTTTAATTTTGCACCTACAAACCAGCTGGCACCTGGGAATTTTGATATATCATCTACAGGTGTTGAATAAGGCTGAGAATACTTTATATCTAAAAAGTCCCACAAAGTACCCCAAAAATCCTTTGGAAAACTAATTGACCATTTATACAAAGCTGGGTAATCGTTAATTTTAATATTAAATTTTTTATTTACATAGCTCATAAAAGAGTTCATATTCGTATTTTTTATATACTCTTTTGATGGCTTCCATAATAACTTTCTCATATTTTTATCACTCCCCCTAATTTTACGTTGGAATTATAAATATCCAACCTTTTTGAAATCGTTTTCAAATATGTTTAAATTACCATATCAAATTAATTATAACTCCTATACAAATAAATGTAAATTTAAATAAATCCTTTAAATAAGCAAAATACATAAAAATATTAAGTACCTTTGATCCAAT
The DNA here is from genome assembly GCA_029256485.1 of Clostridiaceae bacterium. Next base: position 60,098 of record JAQSXU010000021.1, on the reverse strand, counting down.
TTATTAAAGATTAAAGAATAAATAACAAATATTGATGATTTTCTGCAAGCAGAAAATCTAAAATTCAGGTTTTGCCCAATGGCAAAACCTACCTTATTTAATCTTTGTTATTTAATCTTTGTTATTTGAACAAGATCTAAGCAGAGCTTAGATCTTGTTTAATGTGCGTTTTAAAAATTCTCTTGTTCGTTCTTGTATTGGGTTATTAAAAATTTGCTCAGGAGCACCTTCTTCTGCGATAACCCCCTTATCCATAAATACCACTCGGCGGGACACTTCTTTTGCAAATCCCATTTCATGGGTTACTACTAACATAGTAAGCCCGGATTGAGCTAGTTCCTTCATAACCTTAAGGACTTCTCCAACCATTTCTGGATCAAGAGCTGATGTTGGTTCATCAAACAACATAACGTCTGGTTCCATAGAAAGGGCTCTGGCAATAGCCACACGCTGTTTTTGTCCACCCGACAGCTGCTTTGGCTTTGCATTTATATACTGTTCCATACCAACCACTTTTAAATATTTCATTGCAACCTTTTCAGCCTCTTCTTTCGAGCGTTTTAGCACTTTCATTTGCCCTACCACACAATTGCTTAAGACATTATGATTATTAAATAAATTAAATTGCTGGAACACCATTCCTAGCCTTGTGCGATATGAATAAATATCATGTTTGTCATCTAAAATATTTTCTCCATTATAAATTATTTCGCCACCGCTTGGCTTTTCTAAAAGATTAATACAGCGAAGAAGGGTGGATTTTCCAGATCCAGATGATCCAATGATAGAAACTACTTCTCCTTTATTCACTGAAAAATCAATGTCTTTTAAAACTTCATGATTTCCAAAAGATTTGCTTAAGTGCTTAATTTCAATTACCTTTTCCATATGTTACCCTCCCTCTCTTAAATATTTTCAGTTCTTTTCAACATACCTTCAGGTGTTTCAACCTGCATCTGATTAGCATACATTATATAGTTTTCAGGTCCATCCAATTTTCTTTCACAGTAACGTAAAATTCTTGTTACAGTAAAGGTCATTATAAAATAAAGAACACATGCTACAAAAAATGATTCAAAATATCTGAAATTGTTTCCAGCAACTGATTTTGTCTGGAAGTATAATTCTGTTACGGAAATTACATTAAGAACTGAAGTATCCTTTATATTTATAACAAATTCATTACCTGTAGCAGGTAAAATGTTACGTACTGCCTGCGGCAGCACAACATTTGTCATTGTTTGAAAGTGATTCATACCTATTGCCTCAGCTGCTTCAAATTGTCCTTTATCAATGGAAACTATACCCCCGCGGACAATTTCTGACATATAAGCACCTGTATTTACTGATACTATAAGTATTGCTGCATATAATCTATTCATATCAATGCCAAAAGCCATAGCAGAACCATAATAAATTACCATAGCTTGTACAATCATAGGAGTTCCCCTGAATATTTCTATATAAACAAATAAAATAATATTAATAATCTTAAGAATTAATCTCTTTATTCCTTTTTCAGGCATTGGAATAGTTCTTACCACACCTATTATTAAACCAATGATAAAACCCAAAACAGTACCAATAATTGATATAAGGAGTGTCATACCTGCACCACGAAGAAACATGGGCCAATCATTTGAAACAATTTTTATTATCCATTCTAAATTCATATTTTCCTCCATTTATAAAACCCAATGTTTTACAAAACATTGGATTTTTAATAAAACTATTTAGCTGCTGGTTGATTCTTTATAGCAGTATCCATAATTGTCTTACGTTGTTCTTCTGATATACCTGATAGTATTTTATTAATTTTTGCAGTTAAATCACTGCCCTTTGCCACACCTACTGCAATAGAAGTATCTTCCTCTGAAGTAGTAAATCCATCCTTAAACTCTACCATTTTAAAGCTATTGTTAGCTGTTTCAGCACTTACGCCTTCTGGACGTTCTGATATATATCCGTCAATTACTCCTGATTGAAGCGCTACTCTCATTGCTGGGAAATTATCCATAGCTGTCTGCTTATTCACACCTTTGATCTGATCAATAACAGTGTAATGGAATGTATTCAGCTGAGCAGTAATTTTTGCTCCCTTAAAATCCTGAATAGAAGTTGCTCCATCATACTTTCCGCCTTTTTTTACTACCATAACTAAATCTGATTTATAGTATCTATCTGAAAAATCAATTGTCTTTTTACGCTCAGCTGTTGGTGACATGCCTGCTATGATTGCATCTATCTTTCCAGATGTTACAGCTGGAACAAGTCCGTCCCATTCAGTTTTAACTACAACTAATTTTTTTCCTAAACCTGCTGCTATTTTCTTTGCAATTTCTATATCATACCCTCCTGCATATTCTGAACTGCCTTCAATTTTAACAGCGCCATTTGAGTCATTGTTTTGAGTCCAGTTAAATGGTGCATATCCAGCCTCCATTCCTACCTTAAAGGTATCTTCTTTTGCCTGTTTTGAACCAGTACTTTTTCCACACCCTGTTAATAAAACTGCAGCTGATAAAAACATAGTAACAAATATTGATAATTTTTTTCTCATTATTATTAATCCTCCTTTAATTAGTTGTTTTTTTGCAATAAAAAAAGACCTAAAGCAAGCTTTGGTCCTTATATGCACAAAAAAACCCAAAACCCCTTCTTTTCCCAAATGAGATAGCACAACTCAATAAACCGGGTCGTTTATTGAGACAGTCCTGCAGTTCTTAACTGCAGACCCAACAAATAATACTGAGAATATTATAAGCTTCGGCGACATTTCCTTCTTCCTAGTATCAATGCTTCTCAAACTCCCCTAGGAACTATTAAATATCGCGCCTCTACCTCACCTAAAAAAAAGTGAGGTCTTATTAAATTATGCACATAGTATATAACAATATATGACTTCTGTCAACATGACTTTGAAAATTTTCAAAGTTTTTTTAATTTGGGATTACATAAAGGAGAATACAAAGGAAATGGCAAACACTGCCTCCCATTACAAATAAATGCCACACTGCATGATTATAAGGTATATCATCTCTCATAAACAAAAATGCACCGCCTGTATACAAAACTCCCCCTATTATTAAAAGTATAACTCCAGTCATTGGCACAAATGTGATGATTCTCTTTAAAGCTATTACTATAATCCAGCCCATTCCTATGTATATAATTGTAGAAAGCTTTTCAAATTTTCCTGTAAAAAATACCTTCATAGTTATGCCTATTACAGTAAGTCCCCAGACTACTCCAAATATGGTCCAGCCTAAGGGTCCTCTTAAAATTGTAAGAGCAAAAGGAGTATATGTTCCCGCTATAAGCAGGTAAATGGATGCATGATCAAAAATTCTAAACAACCTTTTTACTTTTTCCCCCGGAAGGCTGTGATAAAGTGTGGATTCAGTATATAGAATTACAAGCGAAGCTCCATATATACTATAACTAACAACATACCAAACATCTCCATACTTAACAGCAAACACAATTAACAGTACCAATGCAACTATGGAAAGTGCTGCTCCAATTCCATGGGTAACAGCATTAGCTATTTCCTCACCTTTAGTATAAAAGTTTCCATCTTCCATTTTGAAATCCTCCTGTTTTAGTGAATTAAATGCAGCTATCTTCCAACATACTGCTTAATTCATTAAGCAATAAGCCGCTTTTCTCTTCTGATATGAATCCCATTATTTTTATTATCTGATTTGGCTGTTTGCCTTCAGCAAACCATTGCAGCTTTTCGTGAAATAACTTTTCAATTACATCCCCCAGCATAACTCCTGAACCAGTAATGCAATACGTCCTTTTTTCAGGATTTTTACAGCCTGAGTGAATGGTACAGGTGTCACAACCGCTGCATTGACCTGCATTTAAAAAATTAATATTAAATTGCTTGTATATTTTATATCCTAGAGAGTTCATAAAAGTATATAGTATATTTTGAATCAGTTCAATTTTATTTTTCAAAGTACACCTCTTCAATTTAATATTTCATATTTAGTATACCATACAGTGTAAATATCGAGCTCTCAATCATATATTAATCTATAATAATATGTTTTACGGAGGAAATAGTTATTTATATTAAATGTTTACCCTATTTCAATTACGGTTATAGGTGAGGTTGCAGTCCAAAGGTTAGTAAACCTTCTGTAAAAGGACTTTTATACTGGAACCCGCCTAACTTTATTCCTTCTATATATAAAGCAAAAGCTCTTGGTAACACAAAAACACCAGGTACAACTATTATTAACCAATCAACAATACATCACTGCATGAAAAAATATACGTATCTTTGGTTGAATAATGGTACAGAATTTTGGTCTGTACCTATATTGGTGAGGAATAATTATATTTATGTATGGATTTGGAACAATGCTAAATGGACATATTATATACTTCCTTTAGAAAATATTCATTGCTTTATATGCTACTAATCATACTAAATATCAAAGATTAAATAACAGATAACAAATAATGATGATTTTCGGCTTAAAGCCGAAAATCATCATTTTAAAGTTTTGCCAAAAGTCAAAACTATCCATATTTAATCTTTATTCTTTGTTATTTTCAGTACTATTTCCATTGTTTCCAAATTTCTGGCTCATAGCCTACGGTAGCCTGTTTGCCATTGCGTACAATTGGAGTTCTATAAAGTTTAGGATTATTTAATAATATTTCTTCTCTTATACCTGCATCTCTTATGTGTTCTAGATTTAACAGAGTATATTCCTTTGCTTCACTATTAATAAGGTTAGATAAACCCACCCCAGACCTAACACTCTGCAGTTCTCCCTTGCTTAAAGCTTTTTCATTCAAATCAATAAATTGATATTTAATTTTTCTTTCCTTAAAATATCTTTCAGCTTTCTTAGTATTAAAGCATTTTTTAGTGCCAAAAATTTGAATGTTCATTTACATATTTCTCCCTAAAGTATTCAGCATTCCGTCTGAAAGCCAATAAAATATATTAGGATTTTTGTATTTTTAATATACATCTATCAAGTGGCTTTAGATCAAGAATTAATTTATTATAATCTATATCATATTCCCTATTATTATATAAATCAAATACATTACTTCCATTTATATCTAATATTATGGTACTTGAGTCATTGCTGTTATTAAAAATACATATTATTTCCTCATTAGCTGTAAATCTTTTATATGCATAAACATTTTTATTTAAATAGACTGCTTTAAACTCACCCTGCATTAATGCATCACTATTTCTTCTAATTGATATAAGCTTTTTATAGTACTTAAAGAGTTCCTTGTTACCATCTTGAAAATTTATTGTCCTTCTGCAATCGGGCTCATTTCCACCCGTTGTACCTAATTCATCTCCATAATATATCATAGGTATGCCTATGGAAGTCATCTGAAAGAATACAGCCATCTTCAACTTTTCTATATTCTCACCTGCTTCATAAAGAAATCTGCTGGTATCATGACTGTCAATAAGATTCAGCATTTGATTTCTTATTGGCTTTTTATATCTGATGAAAAGATTGTTTATATATTCGTTAAATTCATTTAAACTCATATTTTCTTTACCAAAGTAATTTATTAAAGCATACATGTAAGGATAATTCATAACAGAATCATATTGGTCTCCATTGAGATAGCTTTCTCCTCCATCCCACACTTCACCAACTATGAAGGCATCATTTTTAACGCTTTTAACCTGCTCCCTAAATGTTCTCCAAAATTTATGATCTATTTCATTGGCCACATCCAGTCTCCAGCCATCAATGTCGAATTTTTCAATCCAATATTTTGCTACATCTATTGCATATTGAGCAGCTTCTTTGCAGGCTGTATTAAGTTTTGGCATAGTTTTTGAAGAAGCAAAGCATTCATAATCATTATTATCTTTAAACAAATACCAGTTATAGTATTTAGATTTTTTTCCTTTTTCAATTGCATCTTTAAATGCAAAAAACTCATTGCTGGTATGATTAAATACGGCATCAAAAATAACCTTAATTCCTTTACTATGACACTCATCTATTAATTCTTTTAAAATTTTTTCATCTCCAAAATTACTGTCTACTTTATAATAATCCACTGTATCATATTTATGACAGGTTGGGGACTCAAATATAGGTGTCAAATATATACAGTTACCTCCCAGTTCCGTTACATAACTGAGTTTATCTAATATTCCTTTAAGATTGCCCCCATAAATATCGGTGGAAGTAGGAATCCTGTACCAGCTTTCATCAATTCCATCTTTGTAGAATCTGTCTATAAAGATTTGGTACACCACCATATCCTGCCACCACTTGTATCCTTCATATATATCTGCCCTGCATATATATGAAAACATAAATAACTGATTTCTTTCCTTTGGAGGTTTATTTAAGAATCTTCCCTGTGAATATATTATAGTTTCATTACAGTCTATAATTTCAAAATAATATCCTATTCTATTAAAGCCTGGGCTAATGTTAGCCTCATAATAGTCAAATAAATCATCAGAATAGGAAATATCCATTTCTGTTTTGTACATAGTAATTTCTTTAGAAGTTTCATACCTATCTCCATAGTACAAATTTACGCTTTCCACATCCGCTTTTTTAACTCTTATTTTAATCATCAATGAATTTTCGCCAACTGCATATGCATAGCTGCTGTCGCTTATATGTTGTATGGCTTCTATTACCATTTTGACCCCTCCTAAAAACAAATTTACTTATTTTTATAAATGCCTTTCTACTTGGAACTTCCTATTGTTAATCCTGATACTAAGCTTTTTTGTAAAAATAAAAATACAATAATTACTGGAATAGCTATTATAATTGATCCGGCAGCAAATAATGGCCAGTTTGTAGAATAATCTCCTGCATTTTGTAAAGACCATAATGCTACTGAAAGTGTGTATATACTTTTATTGGAAGTAAAGGTCATTGCAAAAATATATTCATTCCAGGCTGCCATAAAAATAAATAAAGAGGTAACTGCTAAAGCTGGCTTAGAAAGGGGAAGTACTATCTTTGAGAAAATATCAAAGGGAGTTGCCCCATCAATTAAACTTGCCTCTTCAATTTCATAGGGTACTGTATCAAAGTATCCTTTAAGATTCCATACCGTAAATACCAGCTGTCCTCCAGCGTAAATAATTATTAGTCCGCTGAGAGTATTTACTAAGTTTAGAGATGATAATATTTTATAATATGCTACAATACTTAATATATTTGGAAAAGCATTTAATAAAAGAAACATATTTAAAAAAGTTTTTCTTCCTTTAAATCTAAATCTAGAACAAGCATATGCAGCAGTAATTCCAAGGAAAAGGCATAAAATTGTTGTGGTAACTGCTACAAACACACTGTTAAAAAACCATGTGAAAAAATGACTATTGGCTCCAAACAGCATTTCCTTATAATTATTTAGAGTGAATTTTCTGGGAAGTAAGCCTAAAGAAGTACTAGACAAACTATTAATTGCGTCCAAAGATGTGGATAAAACCCATAACACTGGCAATATGGCAAATATTATTGCAATTATTAAAATTATATATGCAGATGTGCATTTTACAATGGTTTTGCTTTTATTCCTCATAATCGGCCTTCTCCTTTCTACTGGTAGCTTTCATATTAATTACAGTAAATACAAGAAGTATTATAAATATAATTACTGAAAAAGCAGAGCTGTAAGAGTAGTTTTTTGTGACAAAAGCTTTATTATATGCGTAGGTTATAACCACATCCAACTTCCCGCCAAGACCACCGGTCATAAGATAAATAATATCGAATTGTTTAAACGTTAAAAAAGTAGTTAATATAATAGGCGCAATAAGCATTGGTCTTATAAGGGGCAGTGTAATACTTTTAAATTTATGAAAAGTATTAGCTCCGTCAATTTCAGCAGCTTCGTAAAGAGAACTATCAATGCTTTGAAGTGCTCCAAGACACACAGTCATCATAAATGGTGTTGCTAACCAAACATTTACAACAATGCAGGCTATCAAACCATAAGTAGGAGATGTGAGCCATTCTATTTTGTGCATACCAAGCCTTACAAATATAGTATTAACTATTCCAAAGTCAAAATTAAACATACCCTTCCATATAAGGGAAGATATATATCCGGGAATTGCCCAGGGAAGGATAAGTAAAGTTCTCATAATACCTTTAAATTTAAGCTCTTTTATGTTTAAAATAAGAGCAAGGAAAATTCCAAATCCCACTTGTAAAACTAAATTAATAACTGTCCAAAATATTGTTCTCAGCAAAACCATATAGAACTCGCTGTCTAACCCCTTTAATACTTTAGTATAGCTTGCTAGTCCAATAAACTGATAATTCCTCCAATGATACATATTCATATTGGTAAAGGAGATATAAACACAATAGAGTATTGGTAATACCTCAATTAATATTATTCCTATTAACGATGGTGCTATATAGATGTAGGGCCTGCCTTTTTTCTTAATAGCCATGCTTATTCCTCCTTAATATTAAGAATGGGGCTTTTAAGGCCCCTTAAATTCTTATTTCATATTAGCAATAGCATCCTCGGCCTTTTTCTGGAACTTCACTGCTGAAGCTTGTGCATCCTGTTTTAATACAACTGTTTCCTGTAAAAGGTCACCTGCTGGTGTCCACATAACTCCCATTTCGGGAATGTTTGGAAGAGAAACTCCAGCCTCTGCCTGTGCTTTAAATGCTAATAAATCAGTATTTGTCTTTACTTCATCATTATTATATATAGTTCCATTTGCAGGCATATAGCCCCCTGCCTTAAAGTATGCCATGGCAACTTTATCACTAAGGTAATATTTCATTACTTTTGCTGCTGCTTCCTTATCCTTGCAGTTGCTTGTCATCATCATACCCTGAACGTTAACATATGGAGCTCCGGGTTTTCCTGTTTTACTATCAGTAGGTATTAAAGCTAAACCATAGTTAATTTTTAACTCCTTAAGCTTTGCTATATCCCATGGTCCGCTTATCATCATGGCAGCTTTTTTATCATCAAATAGCTTGGATACCATCTGAGTGTCCAAATCCTTTGGAAAATTTGCACTTAACTGCTGTAAATATTTCAATGTTTCAATATTTTCTGATGTATTTAAAGCAGCTTTTCCATCCTTAGTTAAATATTTTTCTTTGTTAGATCCATTAAAAAAGGCTGAATTAAAATATGCATCCTTGGGTGGTATTATGAATCCATAAACACCATTTTTGGTTAAATCCTTAGTCTTCTGCAGTAATTCATCCATAGTCTTTGGTACTTCTGAAATCAAATCCTTGTTATAAATCAAGGTAACCGTTTCCAAATGACCTGGAGCACCATAGAGTTTACCCTTATATGTAAACCCATCCACAGCTGTATTAATGGTATCTTTTAAATCTGTTTTGGAAATCAGATCACTTACTGGTTCAATGGCGCCCATTACGGAAAGCTTACCAACTGAATCGTTTGAGCCTATTATTATATCCGGAAGTTTGCCACTTTGAGCTGCTACTTCAATTTTGTTATCAAAATTCTCTTGTTTTTCAAATTTAACCTTTATGCCTGTCTGATCAGTGAAACTTTTAAATGACTCTTCCAGTTGTTTCTGCACTTCAGGAAGATATTGATGCCATATAGTTATAGTAACATCCTTTTTCTCACTTGTATCATTATTTGTAGCACTGGCTGATTTTGAATTGCTGCAGCCTGCAAATGATGCAATCATTGTCATTGCCAAAAAAGCGGTCATGATTTTTTTACTTTTCATAATACACCCCTCCACTTAATCGTTTAAGCATTTATATTTAAACGGATTTTACTCCGCTTTTAATATCAAATATTTATCTCCTCTATATCTCTTTTCTAAAAGTTCTTTCATTAATTCAACAGACTTCTCTGCTTTTTTTGCTACCTTAAATTCAAGAATTTTTATACTTTGAGGAAGTAAATATGAATCCCCACATGTAGCTATAACAGTAAGATTATTACTGTCCACATATCTTTCAGCTAATAATGCAATATATTCATTTATTATTATTCCCTTAGCATTTTTTCTTTCTTTAAGAAAGTTTTCCATGCCTTTTAAAGAATCCATTACATAAACGTTTTCACTTCTGTTGTAAAAAGAATTATTAATTGAATTCATAATTCTGCTATTATTAAATCTCTCAGTTATAAGATAAGTGTCTTTGTCATTTATATCATCTAAAGCCCTCTTTATTGAACCCTCAAAATCAGGTAGAATCTTATAAAAAAGTCCGTCATCTATGATACTGTCAACAACTATTATTGGAACAGTGAATCTATTAGAAATTTTGTAGAAAAACTTTTCATCCACATCAATAACGAATACAGCATCAAGCTGTCTTTGAAGGACAATATCTAAATCAGGTTTATTTAAAGGTACATTTGCTATCAGCAAGTGATATCCTTCATTACCCAGTATTTTTTCTAGTGCATTTATATAGCTATTGTAAAAATTTCTCTTCCATGGGCCTTCTGATTCATAATCTCTTACAATTATAACTCCGATAAGCTGAGATTTTTTATTAACCAGAGAACGAGCAGTTAAGTTTGGAACATAATTAAGTTCCTTAGCAATTTTAAAAATTTTTTTCTTGGTTTCATCATTGATTTTTTCCTTCTCACTATTATTTAGTACATAAGATACTGTTGCTAAAGATACTTCTGCGCGGCTTGCGATATCTTTCATTGTAACTTTCTTCATTTTTATCCCGCCTAACAATTTGATAAGTTAATTACTTAATCGTTTAAGTTAATTTAATTTTAATATTTTTACATAAACTTGTCAATATAATTTTCAAACTCTTTAGAAATAATTGAAGAACCTGTTAATAAATACAGGTTCTTCAATTATTTCTAATAAACCATACTGCCGTCACTACGGCAATAATACCATTTTCCATTATACCATATCCACCCAGTTCTCATAGCACCTGATGAATCCATATAATACCACTTATTGTTATATGAAACCCAGCCTGTACTCATTGCTCCTGATGGCCTGAAATAATACCAAACCCCGCCAATGAATGCCCATGAGGTTTGCATTTTACCAGAAATATTTAAGTAATACCAATTTCCATTATAAAATAACCATCCAGTTTTCATTGCTCCAGTAACAGGATCAAGATAATACCAAATCCCTCTATCTAGTAGCCAACCTTTATATTTTTCTCCTGTATAGGAATTAAAAAAATACCACTTATTATCTATGAACTTCCAATCCTGATTATATAAATTATCTAATTTACTTCTTAGCCCTAATTTGTCCTCTTTTATTTGACTGAATGAGAATATTGAATTTCCCTTAACATTATCTAATGTCCTTATTATTTTTATCTGATTGATTATTTCATCAGAAGAACTGAATTCGCCCCCCAATTTGTAGGCAGCTTGTCCAATAATTAAATTTACATTTGTACCTTTTACAACTTCATTCCACCACTTTACTATTCTTTCAAAGTCTGCAACGTTGTTTCCTATACTCCAATACACCTGAGGTACTATATAATCAACCCAATTATTCTTAACCCATTTAACTGAATCGGAGTATGTTGCGTAGTAGCTTTCCAGTCCATTAGTATTACTTCCGCCTTCAGCAGCGCTATTTTTCCATATGCCAAATGGGCTTATTCCAAATTTAATATCTTTGTTAGAAGACTTTATTGCACTGTTTAAATCCTTAACAAATTTATTAACATTGTCCCTTCTCCAATCATCTAGTGTCATACCACTGCCATATAAATTATACTCATTTGAGTCATCAAATTCATATCCTGTTTTTGGATATGGGTAGAAATAATCATCTAAATGAACACCTGCTATATCATATCTATTTACCACATCCATTATTGTTTTAATGACATAAGCTCTTGCCTCAGGGATTCCTGGATTTATCATAGTATAATTAGCATAAGTAACAAGCCACTGAGGATTATTCTTTAATATATTTCCATTTGGCAATTTTGATAAATAGTCATTTTTATCAAAGGAAGCGCTATCTGATATTCTGAATGGGTTAAACCAAGCATGTAGCTGTAAACTTTTTTTCTTACTTTCAGCTATTGCGTAAGCCAATGGATCATATCCAGGGTCTTTCCCTAATGTGCCTGTTAAATATTTTGACCAGGGAGCATAGCTTGTTGGATAAAGAGCATCTCCCATACTTCTAACCTGAAGATATACTGTATTTAAACCTGTTCTTTGCAGCAAATCAAAGTCATTACTCAGTTCCTGCCTGGGGTCTGCTGTTTTAGGCCAGTCAATATTGTAAACAGTAGATATCCATACGGCCCTGGTTTCACTTTGCGCTGCCGCATGAGCTGTATAATTAGGAATACCAATCAACATAACTAATATGAATACAAATACAGATATACATCTTGGGGTAATCTTTTTCATAAATAATTCTTCTCCTATCTAAAAGTATTTCTAATTATTATTGGTTTAATTATAATTCACGAATCTCTATAAGTTCTGGATTGGAATCAAATTCATAGAACAGCAATCCTCTATGCTTGTATTCGCATTCTCCACGTTGATTGTCATAAGGATCCCCTCTTAGAAATTTTTTATTTGGATTAAAATCATACTGAAACTCAGAATTTGCAGGCATTCTAAACGGATCTAAATTTCCAAAATAGAAATTCCATCTTTCCTCCTCACCACTTCTATATGCACTTCCTCCAAATGAACAATCAGCAAATAGCCAGCCATATGGTTCTATATAAAATTGTGCCCAGTCGTGGTTACCAACAAAATATGGAGTTACATATAATCCCGACTGCCACCTGGCAGGAATTTTGGCGCATCTGCATAATGTAATGAACAGCAGTGCTTGTACACCGCAATCACCTTTTAAATTAGCTGCAGCATACTCAGGAATATTATCAATTGTCAGATACTCTCTCATAAATGAATACATTATTTTTGTTGTAACAAAATCATATATTTTCCTCGCTTTTATAAGAGGATTAGTCTCGTCACCTATTATCTCCCTTAAAAGTTCTCTTATATAAGGTGTAAACATAATATGAGGTGCCAACTCTTCTATATCAAAATCCGGTTGTACACTGCGAACTTCCTTGGGATCTGGATTTACATACTTAACATGATTTTCATATGAATATTCAACAGTAAATTCTCTATTATCCCCCAGCATTTCACTAAAAAATGCCGTTCTTTGAGGATAATTTTCATCACATATTAATTTCGCTTTTGGTGATGTGCTTAATATGTGTATATTTTTTACCTGCTGACATTTTACAGGTATTGGAATGTAAACATTAATATTTTTCCCTGGCTCTGCTGCCTCTTCCTTTATTTTTATAGAGGACTTTATTCTTATGTAATAAGCCTTCCCGCCATTTTTCTTCATTTCCTTAATTGTATTATTTAGAAGATTAGTCTTTTTTGCGGTGTCATCATCAGTACCATTATCAATGAGTCTTTCTGCAATATCTGGACGTGTCTTTACTAGATTTAAGAAAAATCGATTCTGGAAATGTACTTCTCCATTAATGAAAATCCAGTCTGCAGCACTCTCCTCTTTAAGTGCCACCAGTTCCTCTTCCTTAAAATTCTTAACATTTTTCTGCATTACACCAAGAGCCTCTTTAAATGAAAATGGATATTGTCTTTGAATTACTGTAATAATATCTTTTTCAATTTCCAGCCTTTTTCTTAACGCAGTTGGAATTCCCTTTTTAAGAAGCCTGTCTATATGTTTAAGTTCCTCATTAAAATCTCCGTAGTATTTAAGTTTTAAAACATCTTCAGGAAGATTAATTTTTAAATATTCTATATTACCCAACCCATCTCACCTCTTATTATTAAGTTATTTTATTTGTGAATTCTCTTTAAAATTATATTTTAATATTATAACGCTTATTAACATAATTTTCTACGAATTATACCAATTAAAAATACTTAAATAATATACTTAACTTCTTTATTACTAAATAGCTCTTCTATATCCTGCATAAAGAACTGCTTTATTTCATCTATACTTTCCTTTGGATACACATACTTTCCATAGCCAAACTGCCCATATTTAAATTTGCGCTGCTCTTCATTCATAGGCACATCACTTTCAGGAAATATCTGAAGTATTCTATTTTTAGCTATTGTAGTAAAGCGGTGAGATATAATTTCAAAAGTTAATGGAAACTTTAAATTAGCCGGAAGCTTGTTCCTTAACTCTAACAATAAACCATGGTACTCTTCTTTCCAATTAGGATAAATAAAAACTGGCGCAATTAAAAATCCTGTTGGATACCCTGCCTCAGCAGCTTTTATACTTGCTTCTATTCTCCTGCTTGGGGAAGCTGTAAAGTGCTCATATTTATTAGCAATGTATGAGGTGTTAATACTAAACCTTATTTCAGTATGGTTATTGTGTTCCAATTTCAGCAATGAATCAACATTATCATACTTAGTTACAAATCTAAATCTGGCATTTTTATTTTTCCCAAAGAATATTATAGCCTTTTCCAAAGAATGAGTATATGGTTCTACAGGTAAGGGATCAGACGTAGCCGAACCTTCAAATATAGTTATGTCTGGCAATCTTTCTTCTATGTATGTGCCGGCTTTTTGAAGAATATCTTCCACGTTTACATAAACTTTTATGAAAGGTTTATCTCCCAACTGAGTATTTAAATAACAATATTCACATTGTCCCATACATCCTGATACTAAAGGCAGCTGATAATGTGCAGATGGCTTACATGATTGAAACTTTAAAGTTTTCTTAACGCCAGCAATCAAAGTTCTCTTGCCTTCTCTATACTGAGAAAATAAATCGCTGCCAGGGATATACTGTTTATATTTATTAGATGTTAAATTTATTATTTCAACATTATTTCTCTGTTTAAATTCATCAAGAATTTCCTTAGCCATGCTGTATTCCAATGAATCTTTTTCAAATATTATCCTTTTAGGTATAAACATAATTTTTCTAAATAACCAGCATAAAAAAACTGATTTTTTTCTCCTTTCAGCACTTATACGTGTCAATTTATTTAATACATTTGCTAATCTGCTGGTATTTATTATTATCTAATATTGTCATAATTATTCTTTCCATATTATTTACATGCTACACAAATTTACTTTCTTACATATCTCCATTATTCAAAAGATAATCTCCAAAGATAAATAGAAGCCACAGAACCATATGGTGAATATCTATTTTTGTATTCACCAAATTGTTCCTTGGAAAGCTCAGGAAGGCCATACAGCTTCATCATGCCTCGTCTAATTGCCATATCACCCCAGCTTACAATATTAGGTCGTTCCATTGAATTTAAAAGAAGCATTTCAGCTGTCCATATACCAATCCCTTGTAATGAACATAGTTGTTTGATAACTTCTTCATCTGTTAAATTGTAAAGTTCATTTAAATTTAAATCACCTTTCAGTACCTTTTCTGCAGCACTTTTTATATACCCTGCTTTTCGGGTTGTCATTCCACATTGTTGTATTTCAAATATAGAAATTTTTGAAATATTTTGCGGTGTTATTTCACTAAACCGTTCTTGCATTCTTGTCCAAATGGTATGTACTGCTTTTACCGATATTTGCTGCCCTATAATTGCATAAATCAGTGCTTGAAACAGATCAGGTATAATCACACGTTCTACCTTACCAAGCCTTTCTATAGCTTCTCCCAATTTTCTATCCACTTGCTTTAGATAGGTAATTTCTATTGTGCTATAATGAAATAATTTAGTTTTCACGTTTTTCATTTTTTCCCTTTCTAATCTAAATTGAGTTCATTGCATTAATTTATCATTAACTATAATTAATTGTATTGCATAACTCTATAATATCATCTCTTCTGTCAGAGTCCATCTCCTTTAAATAACTTGCTAATAGACCCTGCCATTGGCTTTCAATTTCTATATTATCAATGTTAAAATTATACTGATCAAATGGTATCATTTTTAGCAGCAGTGCAAGCTCCGTATCCCCTAGAGAATCATAAACCTTATTGAATTCCTCATCAAATATACATGATGCTTACTTTTCTTAATAATGGCAATTTTATCAGATACAAATCTGCACTGTCTAATTTCATCTGAAACATTACGAAATAGTTCATCCTCCATTTTATGTCCATCTTGAAACTCCAATGTTGATTTTCTTCCATTTTCTTTGAAACTGACAAATACAGCATTAAGCTGATTATTTTCCAAAGCATTTTTTAAAATTTGGGAAACATCTTTTAAAGTTAATAAAATATAGTCCTGAAGCTCACTATTTATAATATTAAGTTGTTTAAAGAGCTTCTGTGTAGTGTTATTCAGCATTATATACAATTGTTCTTCAGAGAGAGTCTCTAATTTTTGCTGTAAATATTTTAAATCTTTATGTTCAATATTGAGTTTCAATGGATTTTTATTTGCTAATACGCACCCCAATGCATTTATTAATACCCTGTCAAAGATGTTTATTAACAAATCCTCAAAATTTGAATTATAACCTTCCAGCACACAATTAATACTCTTAGAAGAAAAGTTTTGACAAAATTCATTTTCTAGAAGTAATTTATAAAGATAGCTGTTAATATATTCAACACCAGCTAAATTCATTTTATCATTACTTAAAGGATAATCTATAGAAGCCTGAGTTTCAAGGGCAGCAAAATCTGCATCATACTGAGAAAAGAATGTACTTATTCCCTGGTCTAGGGTATCATTATATGCTTGATTATTCGTGTCTATACGGCTTTGCTGTACAGCTTTTATTAAATTTCTAGCATCTTTAATCTGTTCTTCTGTAAGCTGCCTCCCCTCCTTGTACAAATCAGATAGGGATTTTTGTTTTAGCTCAGTGATGCACATATCTATATCTGAAAAGTTTTTCAGAAAAATACCTATGCAATAGAAAATTGACAGCATAATGTTTTGTGCAGTTTCCACTTTTACAGAACTGCTGCTTCCGCCAGTGAAAAGCTCTGTTTGCTTTGTTAACAGCTGTATACTTTGTAGTTTTATTGATTCCAATTCAGCACCAGTTAATAATTTCAATTCCTCTGCATACTGTAAAATAGATTGAAAATAATACTGTTCATTTAAATTTTCTTTTTTGATAATATGCTGTTTTTCAAGATTATTCATACCATTTCTCCTCATCAAAATATTCATTGTACTCTTCAACATTGTACTCATCTATTTTTTCATAACCATCTATGTCATATCTTATATTGTGAGCCAAAGTTTCCAAATCTCTATTTTGTAAAAGCTCAATGGATCCCTGACAGTT
Organism: Clostridiaceae bacterium; assembly: GCA_029256485.1. The sequence goes on along the minus strand of JAQSXU010000021.1, from coordinate 42,845 downwards.
ATGATCAAAATATTTCTTCATTAAAGAAATTAGCTCATCATCACTGATTTTATCGAGAGATTCATTTTTAAAATAATAGAAAGTCTCAATTAATTCATTTAAGATAAATGTATAATTATTTTGCCATATAAAAGGAGAATCACAAAATTCCATAATAATCTTATCAATTATGCCGCCTCCAAATTCTATTCGGCCATTTTTTCTTAGAGCTTCCCCTCGTGTTTCTACAAGTTCAGCAGCCTCCGCAGATGATAAAACTAATCCATAGCCAGAAGTAATTTGGTTGCATTTTAATATTTCGTCTGTTGCTTGCTTGCTTAACAATGATGTTGATATCATCATTAATCCAAATTCCATTGCCGCACCTCCCAACAAATAATTTAATATAAATAGTAAAATACTATTGACAATTGAAATTGTTTATGTTATGATATAATTGTAATATTATAATTATAACTATAATTTGCTTTACTTTTTATAATACCATTGGTCTTTTAATAAGTCAATGGTATTTGTGTTTTGATTATTTTTAAAAAATCTTCTTACCAAAACCATAAGAAGATTCGCTATTTTCCCACTGTATAAGTTTATAGTTGAAGTTGTTTATCTTTAAATCAAAATAAAAAATAGTCTGACTACATAAAAAAGCTGCTTTGAAATAAAAAATTATTTTAAAGCAGCTTTTTATGCTTATTTACTGGTGCCAAAAAGTTTATTAATAGTAACTTGAGCTTCTTTATCTGCAAATGCAAGGATACTATCCCCACTGTTAATAATAGTTTCCCCACGGGGGATAATTACAGTTTTTCCTCGAGATATTGCAATCAGCACTGCCTTTGCTGGTATTAATAAGTCTTTCAATGCCTTGTTCACTGTCTCTGATTGGCTATCTACCTTCACCTGCACAATTGAATAATTGCCTCGGTTTATTTTCATTAGAGTCAGCATGTTTTTAAGATCCATTTCTTCAACCACAATATGAGCCATTAAATCAGCCTGATTCAAACCCACGTCAACTCCCATGCTGGAATTAAACAGCCAAGCGTTTTGTGGATTATTAACACGTGCAATAACCCGGGGTGCACCAAATTCAAACTTTGCGATTGTAGATGCAACTAGATTAGCTTCATCAGCTCCTGTAACTGCTGCAACCACATCAGTTTCTGCAATTCCGCAGGATTCAAGAAGATTGGGATCTGTTCCGCTGCCGTGGACAATAGACTGTTCAGGCAGTTCTTTTCTTAGTTTATCTAAAACATTTTGTCTATTTTCTATGACTTTAACTGAGCAGTTATTTTCTAAAAGCAGTTTTGCAATATATGCCCCAACCTTACCTCCGCCTATTATAATTACTTTCATTTGATTTCCCCTCCTTTTCTCTCCAATCCCAGCAGAGTTTTTAGTCTGCTTATAGATGCTGTTAAAGCAGCAATATAAATCACATCATGTTTTTTTAGAGCCGTACCTCTAGTTGGCATAAAAGTTTTATTTCCTCGACTAATGGCAACTACCTGAATTTCGCCAACAACTGTCAATTCATTTACAGTCCTGCCTACTAAAAGAGCTGGTGTTTCAACTCTTATCATTTCTAGTTCTCCAATGGTTGAAATGCTGTCAAGCTGATTATAACTCAGCAGCTCTGTTGCTTTATGAATTCCCCATGTGGTGGTTGAAATTGTCTGAATACCTAAGCTTCGATAAATCTCTGCCCTTCTTGGATCGTAAAGTCTTGAAATAACCCTTGGAACTCTATAGACATTTTTTGAAATCCTACCAATCAATGCATTAGTCTCATCGCTCTTACTGCATGCAACAATTGCATCGGAGGAGCGAATTTGGGCTTTTTCCAAAATACCTTTGTCAAAACCAACACCAACAATAATCTCACCATTAAAGTCTTTACCCAGCAGTTCAAATGCTTCTGGGTTACTGTCGATTACAGTGACTTTATGCCCCTTTTTTACTAAATTTTGGGCTATACCTGAGCCTAGCTTGCCACACCCAACTATAATAACTTTCATTGCATTTGCACCCCATTTCTTAATTAATTTATTTTACCAATCTGCGGGAAATGGCTTTCCTGATTTCCTCAATAAGCACAATCATTGGAGGCAGAACAATTAGGAATAACCATTCTTTAATACCTATTGGAACAGTTTGAAAAATACCCTGCAAGAATGGTACATAGATTATTGCATTAATAAGCAGTATTTCAAATATAATCCCCTGTACCACTGTTTTATTACTTAACAATCCAACTTTAAGCACAGATTGGCTTTCAGTACGGCAGTTTAGGACCATACCAACCTGACAGAATACAATAGCTGCAAGTGTCATTGTGGTAGCCTGTCTATAAACTAAGCCGGAACTTGCAAGAGGTACCTTTGGCCAGCCATTTAATATATTTACATAGAAATATGCAAACATTGCTACAAATGACTCTAACATTCCATACCAGAAAAAGCCTTTAATTACAACTTGTTTATTTAATAATGCTTCTTTCTGAGAACGAGGCGGCTTATTCATAACCCCTTCCTCAGGCATTTCTGTACCCAGACCAAGTGCTGGCATCATATCAGTACCGAGGTCAATAGATAGTATCTGCATTACAGTTAATGGCAGAGGAATTCCTCCTCTGGAGAACAGGAATGCAGCAGAAGGTGCTGCCTCTGGCATATTACTGTTTAAAATATATAAAATGAATTTTCTAATATTGCTGTATACTGCACGTCCCTCTTCTATAGCTCTAACAATTGAAGCAAAATTATCATCTGTCAATATCATGTCAGCAGCTTCCTTAGCAACATCCGTACCCGAGATACCCATAGCTACACCAATATCTGCTTTTTTTAGTGCAGGTGAATCATTAACTCCATCACCTGTAACTGCCACAATATGTCCCATTTCCTGAAGGTTACATACTACTCTATACTTTTGTTCCGGAGCAACTCTTGCGAAAATAATTTCACCCTTTAACGCCTCTTTAAGTTCATCGTCTTTCATATTCTCCAGTTCCATACCTGAAACAATTCTTGGGTGCTCACCTTTAACTATACCTATACGTTTAGCAATACTTTCTGCGGTTAATCCATAATCACCGGTTATCATGATAATTCTAATGTTTGCCTTATGACATAAAGCAACAGCATCTGAAACCTCTGGTCTTGGAGGATCTGCCATGACAACCAATCCAATAAATATCATACGCTGCTCAATAAGTTCAGGGGTATATGCACTTAAAGCAACAGGCAAATTATCTTTGCTGGATAAAGGTCGGCATGCAACTGCAAGCACTCTCAAGCCCTTCTTTGCATAGCTATCATTTGCCTCCATAATTTGTGTTCTCTGCTCATTTGTGAGTTCCCCATTATTTCCCTGTACATATATTTCAGTACACAATTCCAGTACTTCTTTAGGAGCTCCTTTGATATAAGCAATTCTCATGCACCCATTCATAGGCTTCTCCAGTTGATGTATTGTACTCATTCTTTTACGTCTGGAATCAAATGGCAATTCTCTCAATCTAGGAGTTACAGCTGACTGTTCATCAATATTAATACCAGCCTTTTGTGCAACTACTCCAAGGCAAGCCTCAGTTGGATCGCCAAGTACAGTATATCTGTCTGATTCTTCATTTGGAGGTACAACTCGGGCATTACTACACAAGCCAGCTGCAGTAAGGAGCAATTTTAAATCTCCATTAGTACCAGCATTTACTTCATTTTTGCCTTCCATAATTTTTCCTACAGGGGCATACCCAAGTCCGGTAACATCAAATCCATGATCAGGCATCCATAAATTACATACTGTCATTTCATTTTGTGTCAAAGTTCCTGTTTTATCTGAGCATATAACTGATGTACAGCCAAGAGTTTCAACAGCAGAAAGTCGTTTAACCAGTGCATGCTCCTTAGCCATACGCTGAACTGCCATTGCCAATGATAAAGTAACAGTTGGCAGAAGCCCTTCGGGAATAAATGCCACAATCATTCCAAGTGAAAAAATAAAGGCCTGAGCCAAAGGTTGCTTTACAAAAATGGTAGCTGCTAAAAAAAATAAAACACCAGTGCCTATGGCAATAAATGAAACCTGTTTTGTAAGCTTGTCAAGTTCTTTTTCCAGCGGGCTTTGCTCAGCTTCCAGTGTCTGTGTCAAATTTGCAATTTTACCAAATTCTGTTTTCATTCCTATAGAAATTACCACTGCTTTTGCAGTACCGCTGGCCACGCTGGTTCCTGTAAAAATAAGATTTGGTACCTCAGATCTAGATAAATCATTTCTTAAAATATGATCATGGGTTTTACGTACGGGGTTAGATTCACCTGTAAGTGTAGATTGATTCACTTGCAGGTCACTGCTTTCAAGTACTCTAGCATCAGCGGAGATCTTGTCCCCTTCTTGAACCAGCATAATATCTCCTGGAACTAGATCCTCAGCTAATATCTGCTGTTCCTGATTGTCTCTAATAACACGCACGTATGAAGGCAGCATTTTTTTCAAAGCTTCAGTAGCTTTGCTTGCACGGAATTCCTGCCAGAAACTGAAAACACCATTTATTACATTAACCAACCAAATTGCAATGCCTAGCTCTGGCATTGCAGCAATAAAAGCAACAAGACCTCCTACCCATAAAAGAATGGCCATTAAACTAATAAAGTTGGATAAAAAAACTAAGATTATAGGTTTGCCTTTTTTTTCGCTTATGACATTCCTGCCATATTTCTCTTGTCTGTGTTTGGCTTCAGATATTGTGAGGCCCTCATAACTTGTGTCCATGCCTTTTAATGCATCTTCAGATGTAAGTTTATATATTTCCTCAATGCATTCATCATTTAATGTTTGTTCTCTCTTTTCCATTTTTATAACCTCATCCATACCATTAAAATTTATTAAGAATTAATAATATCACATTAGCACAATTCTCAGTAAATTACAATATTGGTAATAAAGTAATTACCAGTATTGTAAACATTATTCTAGAGAAAAGTAATATTCTGAATGATGTTTTTTTATTTTCTTCTCAATGGTCCATACGCCCTGTGCTCCTAATATAGGCAATGACCTCGTCCACAATACGAATTGTTTCTTCTACCTCCATCTTTGGTAATACTTGAATTGCTACACTTGCATTCATTTTTTAATCCTCCTTATTCTTATTTATAAATAAAAAAATGTTCTAATGCTTTATTTCTAAATTTTTTACACCTTTAACTATATTAACAATATCCATATAAGCCTGTTGTGTTCCCTTTGTTACTATAGGTCTGCCAAAGTTTACCCAGTGCAGTTTTCTCGAAGTATACCCTCCTATATTCATAAGTAAATTCACAGATGGTTTTGTATCCACAATAAAAAGTTCATCAGTGCTGCCATGTAAAATAGAGTACATATCTGTAACAGCACTTATTACCATATTAGGCTTATACTGTCTGGCTAAGGTGTAAATTTTCGCTTTATTCTCGTCCTCACCTATAAAAATCAAATGCCCCATTTGTTCCTTCTCAATTTTATCAAAGGTAGGCAAACTAATCAGTTCCTGTTTATTTGGTATCCTGTCCATAGGCAGTTTATTAATGTGAATATTAGCTGCTACTGCTGTAGAATGTGCTCCTCCAACATCATGATATATAACTATCATATTATCCTCCTGTTTTTATAATATTATCAATATATAATTATAAATAGTGTGCTCATATTAAATAATAATTATTTTGTTGTGTATAAGCAAAACAAAATGTGCAGGTTAATGGTAGCCTGCACATTTTATAATAACTCTTATTAATTAAGGACGCTGTGAAATATTGTAGTTTAATTACTCAATCTTCTTTGCTTTATAACTACAAGTGTCACAGCCAGTACAGCCGCAGCAAATCCAATTATTATCAGCATATTATTAAATATAGGCATAAGGTTTTCTATTTTAAAGTTAACTAGGTTTCCTATATCATTGTTAGACTTTACGTACCAATAAGTTGGGGTAAAGCTTGCAATCTTCAATACTGTTTTGCCAAGCAGCACCTGAGGAACAAATACCCCGCTTATAAAACAGGTTCCCAGGGAAACCACATTTGCAGCAGCAGACATTGCACCTCTGCTTTTAATAATATTCCCAATTAAATAACTTATACTTAATGCTGCCAAAGTAAATATAAAAGAGTTTAATATAAGCAGAAGCCCTCTTTCAGTAAACATATTCCCTGTATACATTATAAGACTTGTAAAAATTAGTGCCAACCAAGCCAGTATTGCAAAACTGATGTTTCCCATAATCATTTGAAAGTTCATATTCCTAAGTTTTATTGGTGAACAAAGGTTTCGCTTTTTTAAATCTGTGTTGTTAAACACCATCATAACAGAGCAAACCCCTAATATTAATATAGCAAATAATGAGTAAGCCAAATAATTATAATAGTATATGCACCTATCGTCTTTAGAAGCTTCACTTGCGGATCTTTCTATCTTTACTTCAGTTTTTTGTGATAAATCTTTATCAACATAGGTTACAAGCTGCTCATCAGATAAATCTCTCATATTGTCCTTATAGGTTTTTGCAGTATTTAAATACTTATTGATTATATTATCCATATATACCCCGCTGGCTGAGCTTGGCAGTGCTGTCTTTTCCAGCTGTACATTTTTCCCGCTTATTAGTGCCTCTGTAAAGCCTTCAGGCACATTAACTATATATTCCACCTGTCTGAAAAATAAAGCATCCTGCAGACTTTTAGTATTATCAGGTATATTAATAATATTAGCGTTTTTGCTTAGATAATCCTTCAATCCCTCCACAAGTTTGGAATTGGTATCATGATTTACAAAAGCTATATTTACTTTGGTTTCTGTAAAATTTGTATTTACTGGATTAGTATAAGTTTTTGAAAGAATTACACCAAATAATAAAAATATTACAACATAAATCATTATTTGAGACAAATTTTTATAAATTACTTTAAAAAAAGCTTTATAGACTTGCATATTTCTGCCTCCTTAAAACCAGGTAGGTAATTGTGCTGAAAAAAATAGTGAAAATGCATAGCAGGGCTATATCAGTGAAAAATTGTGTGTATGTGCTGTAATAATAAAGTGAATAAAAAGAGTCTGATATTAAATTAGCAGGATTAATGTATCCTAAAAAAGGAACCGTTGTACTAATGATATATTTCATTTTATCGTACATCAAACCTGATAAAAAGCACATTGTCATAGTAGATGCAATAAGGATTCCAATTTTCACGCCTTCTCCTTTTTTGATAATAGAAGCAATGAAGGTACCAAATGTAACCCCAGTAATTGTACTGATTACACATGTCAGGGCTATATAATTTACCTGGCTCCCAAAATCCACTTTCAGCATGAAAGATAAATACCCAAGTAAAGCAAATACTTCAAGCAGCTGAATCGTAGTTGCTGCCAATATAGAGGCTATAAATAACTTTAGTTTGTGTGTAGGAGCCATGTTAATTCTTGCTCCCTGAGGTGATTGGTTAGCCTGTATTGCTACCACCTCTTTTAACCCCCAAAAACCACCGTACAGACAAGTCATGGCAATTAAAGCGTAAAAGTAGGTCACAATATTATCTGGTACAGATTTACTGGCAGTAACTTCTTTAAGATAATCCGTCCTGTTTGAAACGCTGTTCAAAAGTCCTTTTTGAACTGCAGCTGGATTTTTGTTAATAATAGTTACCATTGTAGATGAAGTTTCCTTAAAGTCATCCAGGAAACTTTTTATTATAGTTTGATTTAATCCAGATTCTTTCACAACAAGCTTTATTCCATTGTCAAAATAGATATACCCGTCAATTTTATTATCCTTAAGGAGTCCGCTTGCTTCTCCCATAGACGTATATTTTACATTAAATAAATTACTCTTACCCGCACTTTTATCTGATTGTGAAACAGAATCAATAGCTTTAATAAAATTAGTATTTTTATTATATTCATCATTATTAACAATACCAATTTCGATTTTTGAAAAGTTTTCTGCACTGGAAATATTTGCAAAACCCAGATTAAATAACGTAGCTAAAAGTATTGGAAATAAAAAAGTCCAAAACATCATTTGCCTGTCCCTTACAATACATTTGAGCCTGTATATATAATTACGCAAAAACATAATATCCCTCCTTTGCCTAAAGACTTTAATCTCTAAGCTCTTTCCCTGTTATTTCTAAGAATACATCGTTCAATGTAGGCGGTTCTGAATAAATTTTTCCAACAGTGATATTCTTTGATTTTAAATAATCCATTAAGGCAATTAGATTATTTTTACCTCTGCTTGATTTTGCAACAAGTAAATTGTCATGATATTCTGCAGAAATTATATGGGGAAGATTTCTAACACCCTCTAAAATACTATTATCAATTTTAAATATTTCAACAGTGAGTTTTTCACCAGAATTTATCATACCCTTCAGTTCATCATTGGTTCCAGTTGCAATTATCCTGCCTTTGTCCATAATGGCTATGCGTGTGCAGATTTGCTCAACCTCTTCCATATAGTGAGAAGTATATACAATTGTAGCTCCTTCCCTATTAAGTCTTTGTATTCCCTCAAGAATGTTGTTTCGGCTCTGAGGGTCAACTGCAACTGTGGGTTCATCTAAAATAATTAACTTTGGCTTATGAGCGATACCGCAGGCAATATTTAATCTACGGAGTAAACCACCGCTTAACTTTTTAGGATAAAACTTCCTGTAATCATTAAGTCCAACAAAGTCTATAGCTTCCTCAACAAGATCCTGGCGCTTCTTTTTATCATAAATGTAAAGTCCGCAAAAATAATCAATGTTTTCATAAACCGTTAGTTCATCAAATACGGCAACATTCTGCATGATTATACCAATATTTCGTTTAATATCATAAGCATCCGGTGACATAGGTTTATTATAAATCTCTATGGTTCCTTTATCATATTTCAACAGTGATAAAATGCAGTTTATCGCAGTAGTTTTCCCTGAACCATTTGGACCTAAAAGTCCAAAAATTTCTCCTTCATTTACTTCAAGATTAAAATGATCCAGTGCTATTAAATCATCATATCTTTTTACCAGGTTTTTAACATTTATTACCATAACAATCCCTCCGATTATTAATTAACATATTTCTAAGAATGGCTTTTAAATAATCACAGCCATTGTTTCTTTCTATATTTTAATTTTACTATGTTTATTTGTAATTTTTAAGTGAACAAACTCCTAACTGGATATGACAAATGTAATAATAGGCTTGAGTAGGGTAATATGGAGTGCTAGAATTGATATATAATGGTTATTTCAAAAGTGAAGGTTTGATAGATAAAATGAAGATGTTAACTGATAAACTGATTATTTTTACTATTTCTTTGGCTATATATATACCTATTGCAAACAACATATACATGATTGTACCCATCCTGATTGCTGTTATTTTAAGTGCAATTTTAAGCTATCTGGAACAGGATACTATTAGATTATGGCTATTTATTGCTTATATAATTGCCTGCTTTTTTGAACCAGCTTTCTTATTCTTTATTTCTCTTATATGTTATGATGTTTTATTTGGCCAAATCAAATGGATATGGGTTTTAGCTTTTTTGCCCTTGGTTACCAATACTACCAATTCATTGTTCATGTCAAAGTGGTTAATTGCAGCCTTTATAGTAACCGCATATATTTTAAAATACCGCACTATATCCCTGCAAAATGTAAAAAAAGACTATTACAAACTTCGTGATAATGCCGTTGAAATATCAATGCAGCTTGAAAAAAAGAATAAAGAACTGTTGGAAAAACAGGATTATGAAATAAACCTGGCGACTTTAAAGGAACGAAACAGAATAGCAAGAGATATTCATGATAATGTGGGACATTTACTTTCAAGATCCATATTGCAAATCGCAGCTCTCCTTGCTATAAATAAAGATGTTGAAACTAAAGAAAGTTTGAATCTTGTAAAGGCAACACTGTCAGAGGCCATGGACAGCATCCGATCCAGCGTCCACGATTTACATGAGGAATCAATTGATTTACAGTCTGAAATTCAAAAGCTAATTGATAATTTTAGATTTTGTCCTGTTAAATTTGATTATGATGTGGAAACAAACTTAGAAAAAAATATAAAGTACTGCTTTATTGCAGTTACAAAAGAAGCTTTGTCAAACATCATTAACCATTCTAATGCCACCAATGTTTTAGTAATAATTCGTGAACATCCAGCACTTTATCAATTGGTTATTCAGGACAATGGTTCCAATTGCAGTTATAATAGTGAAAATGGCATTGGAATAAAGGGCATTGCCGATAGAGTGGCTGCTGCAGGCGGTAATCTGAATATTAGCACCCAAAATGGGTTTAGAATTTTTATTTCAATACCCAAAAAGTAAGTATTTTGAAAGGACTTAAAATTATGAGGATAGTAGTTGTTGATGATGACAAATTAGTATGCGTTTCTTTGAAAACCATATTGGAAACAGAGAATGATATCTGCGTAGCTGGTACAGGTAACAGTGGAAAGGAAGCTATTGAACTATATGATAGTTTAAAACCTGATATTTTATTAATCGATATAAGAATGGAAAACATGACAGGACTAGAAGCAGGTGAAGTAATTTTAAGGAAGGATAAAAACGCAAAAATACTATTTTTAACTACTTTTTCAGATGATGAATATATAATTAAGGCACTGAGAATAGGTGCTAAGGGCTATATCATAAAGCAAAATTTTGAATGCATTGTGCCCTCACTAAGGGCTGTATATATGGGGCAAAGTGTCTTTGGGGATGATATTGTTTCAAAAATTCCATCACTAATAAATAGCAGCAGTAAAGCAGACTTTTCATCCTTTGGCATCACCGAAAAGGAACTTGATATTATAACCATTGTAGCAGAAGGGCTTAGCAATAAAGAAATAGCCAGCAGGCTGTATTTAAGCGAGGGTACGGTTAGAAACAGTTTATCTGCCATTTTGGAAAAACTGGATCTCAGGGATAGAACCCAGCTCGCTGTATTCTATTATAAGAATAGATAATTAGCAAAATAAAAGAGTAACTTTTTTGTTTATCTATGCAAAAAAGTTACTCTTTTTATAAGTTATACGTCTGCTTTTTTAATTTTCAGCCTCTAATAATTTTATTTGATTGATATGATTTAAAATGTATAAATAAAAATCCGATTTTGTTTGAACACTTTCAATTAATTCCTCCAGCTGCTGATTCTCGCTTTTGGATTTATTAACTATGTTTGATAAGTTCTTAGTTACATCCTGTATTTTTAGTAAATTGTTCTCTTGAGAAGCCTCAACTTCCTTTACATGCACATTAACCTCATTTTCTGAATTAATAATGTTATCCAAAGAGGATTCAGAGTATTTAATCAATTTCATTGTACTTGTAACTTCTTTTTGTCCTTCATTAGATTTAACATTCAGCAAATCAATTATGGATGTCATCTTATTTAAGGATTCGATTATGTCCTTTGTATTATTTTGTGTATCATTGGAAAGCTTCTTAATTTCATTTGCAACAACTGCAAAACTTCTGCCTTGTTCGCCAGCTCTGGCAGCCTCAATAGATGCATTTAGAGAAAGCAAATTGGTTTGCGATGCTATACCTTGAATAACATTTGCAAAATTCTCAATGCTGTTATAATGGGACTGCAGTTCTGCAAACAAGCTGATAAATTGTTCAAACACTTCTAAAACTACATTCATCTGGGATATCAATTTATTAGTTTGATCCTTTGCTTTACTAATCTCACCTGACGATAAATTAAGACTTTCAAATACATTGTTAACTAAATTCCTAGTGTTTTCACTATTTTGTGAAAGAGAATTTAAATATCCTTCTACCTGCTCAATTTGTTCAGTAGTATACCCTGCCCCTTCTAACAAATCACTTAATCCATGTGTTGTTTTACCTTCTTCTAACAGTAAACCTGATAACTGTTTTTCTACCTGCCTGTTTAATTCAAAGACTTCATTTTTATATTGGAAATTTCCCTGTTCCTGAATTATTTTAAGTTCTATATTTTCCTGTTCAACCTGCTTATTCTTTTTTAAAAATTTAATCATATCTTTACTTCACCTCTTACTCAACTGCTAATATGACCATTGTTTGATTGCAATGATTTTTATAAAACTGTTCGCCATAGCTTACAAAACCTGTGGTATTATTACATACCTTTAATATCTCCTTATCAATATCCTTCCAGAGATTTTCCTGACGGAATTTCAAGCTTCTTAAAATACAATTAACAGCAAAAATAAAGTCAGGCTTAAATGCCAGTGTATTTAATGTGTCTTTAATTTGAATAATTGGATCTATTGGCTTAAGTACGTGCACAAAGGAATTAGGCATTATCTGACAATAAAATGTTATAGATTTATCGCTATTTATTTTCATTGGAGATGCAATAAAAATATCATTCTTATAAACTTTGCCAAGTGGGTGATTCATAAATTGGTTGGATAACTCAGATTCCTTAGTTCCAAGGGCTCTTGCATATTCTGTGCTTGCAGGCTTATTATTAAAGGTCTTTACAATTCGACTCATGGAATCTGCTTCAGTAACTAATAGGCTATCTCCGGTGGGGACATAAATATTTTCTTTGATTAACTGAGTTCTTGCTTTGGAATTAAAAAATAGTGCTGCACTATGAACTTGTTTTTTTCCTATATATATTAATGTTTTTTCAAACTTCAAGTTATCTCCTGCACTGCCCCCTATTACTTTGAATTTATCATCTATAAAAAATAAAGTAGTAATTATACTTTCTTCCATCCCTGATAAACCATCGCATAATAAAAGTAAGAAAGATTGAGGATTACTTTTTACATTGCTATAAGCCTCTTTCAGTTTCTCAATGCTCTTTATTGGAGGATAAAGTATCTCAACTATGTTACATTCCTCTCTATCATATTGAAAACCTGTAATTACACCATTTTCATATCCATTAGGGGTGTATTCACCTGCTGTAGAGCAAAGTACCACATTGTCATCCACGCAGCCTGATAATTCTTTTATGTTTTCAACTGTACTAAATAATAAGTAACCTGCATTATTATTTTTACTAATGTATTCGATAACATCTTTTGTTTCAGAAAAATTTAATGCTCTCATAAGAAACCTCCTGACATACATTTAGTATTTGCATTTCATTCTGAACTTGTCTTAATTAATAATTTATATAATAAGGCGATAGAATACATACTTATTCTATCGCCTTATGTCCATAATAGTTTATATTTATTTTATAATTTCACTTCATAATATATTTTTTTATTGCCTGAGCCACACCATCCTCATCATTAGATAGTGTTATTTCATCGGCATATTGTTTTACCCGTTCAGGTGCATTACCCATGGCAATACCAAGTCCTGCAAATTCTATCATGTTTACATCATTAAAATTATCACCTATAGCAATTATTTCAGGCCTTTGTACATGAAACCTTCTGCATAAAAATTCAATTGCAGATGTTTTTGTTCCATTAACAGGCATTATCTCTAAATATGTAGGCTTTGATAAGTATATACTTAAATTATCAGAATGATTTTCTTTAATTATTCTATCCAATTTTTCTATATCACCAGGTTCAGCCATGCATAAAATTTTGTTAGGTCCTGAATTTTCTTGAGTCCAGCCATTGATTAAATCAGTAAAATCAGTAATATTAGGAGTAATATTGGTTATTTCAGATTCCTGTTTAGCCCATTTATCCATTTGTTCTATGTACCATTGATCATCTTTGTACAAACTTATATGTAAGCCTATTTTTTTTACAATATTATATATCTGTTTAACATCATCAGCTGGTATTGTGATGTTTGATAAAATACTATTGTTATCCCAAATTAAAGCGCCGCTGTAGCAGATAATGGGCTGAACAATATTTAGTTCTTTCTGCAAAAACAATATACCTTTTGGCATCCGTGCGGAAACCAATATTATAGGAATTTGCTTTTCATTTGCCACTGCCTGAATTACTTCTTTTGTATTTTCAGTAATCTGGTTTTTAGAATTAAGTAAAGTTCCATCAATATCTAGACATATCATTTTATATTTCTCCATTAAAATACCTCCATGAATTGTGACTTCATATATGTTTATCCTATATTTCAATTTCTTTTCCTAAAATATACCTCTTACATATATTTCTATCATCTCCTGCGTAGCAAAAGCGTTCCAGCCTTTCTATGGGAGTAAGTTCCTCACCCAGCATATTGCTGTCATCAATTACTAATGCATTGAAACAATATCCCTGTTCAAATGCACCAACTTTTTTAAAATATCTTCCTCCGGAACGAGTTGCCATGTAAAAGGCTTCACAAAGATTTACTGCCTCCCACTGCTGGTCAAACATATTTCTAATTTTCGAATGCTGAATGGTGCTTGCTATTGCTCTAGCAATGGATAGACTGGCACCAGAGCCTATGTCACTGCCAATGGATAAGTTTATACCCATTTTCAAAAGTTTTTTAACCGGCATTATGCCCCCAGCATTAATATTTGCAGTTGCATCTGGACAATGCACTGCCATACAGTTTGGATTTTTCATCAATTTCAGAACATCATCATCCATAAAAATGCAATGTGCCATTATAGTAGGCGTTTGTCCAAGTAGATTATTATTATAAAATATTTCTGCTCCATTTTTATAATCATGGAAAAGTTCCTTACATACTTTCATTTCATTAATTGCCTCGCACATATGAGAATGAACTGGAACCTTATATTTTTCATTCAGCCTTCCTAGTCCAGCTAGCAGTTTTTCGCTGCAGGTAATGGTAAATCTAGGTACAATGGCAGTTTTTACATTTCCCCTTTTTTCATGCTGCTTAATAAACTTTTCTGTATCAATAATAGACTGCTCAGTATCCTCTATATAATAATCAGGGCTATTTTGATCCATATTTAATTTTCCTGTAAAGGCAAACAAGCCTTTTTCCTCAAGTATATCAAACAAGATTTCAGATGCTTCATAATGAATAGATGGAAAACAATTTACATGCAGAGTTCCCTGACGTAATAGTTCATTAACAAAGGAATTATACACCTTTCTTGCATGGTCCTTATCCTTGAATTTTGCTTCACTAGGATATGTATATGTATTTAGCCAGTCCAAAAGTTCTAAGTCCATTCCAATGCCTCTTTGCAAAAATTGAGGTGCATGCACATGCATATCACAGAAGCCTGGAATGATAAGATGATTTCCCCAATCTATAATATTTTCCTTTGGGAAATCATCTGGCAGACTACTGCAAACCTCCTTTACAATTCCATGATCAACTAGTATATATGAGTTCTCTTTGCTAATCAAATTATCTTTATTTTCACTGTATATTACATTTCCTCTATAGGCCTTATAATTTATATACTTCTCCATTTAAATCTCCCTCTCTAAGCAAAATCTACTAAGCAAAGTCAAAACAATCAATAAAGTAATTATACTATAAATATCCATATTAATGGCAGTCCGCTAAAATTTGTTTTAGGAATATAAAAATAAAATTTGCAATAATGCTGTAAACAAGGTATTATATTTGTGAAAAATCAAGATTAATTACATTAATAATGCATATAAAAAGGAGATTACCCATGAAAACAGTGTATAAAAACCCTAAAGAACTAGCGACAAAGATAATGGATTTAGTGGATTCATACAGAGATGGCTTAATTACTTATGAAAAGTTTCAAGGTACAATGCTTGCTCTTATAGAAAATAATGGTGATAGAATATATAAAAATGGATTCATGTCCACAAAGTTAATCAGCATAATAGGTGAGGATAGAAAATTACTCATTGATGAAGTAGCAAGTAAATTAAAGATGTAATCTTAATTACTTACTTTTAAACTATAAAATAACAGGCCTCTCGCCTGTTATTTTATTTTTTATTGATGATTCTATGTCCCATTACTATAACTATATTTCCATTATGACGCAACTAGTTAAGAATATAACTAGCTGAGCCATTTTAATAAAAAAATACACCTCCAAACATTGGATATGTCCAACAGTTGGGGTGCACTTCATAAGAATCCTTTAGTAGGGAAAATGAACATTATGGACTAACATGGTTCATTTATAGTAACGTTATTCCTTAATAAACATAACAGATGTGGCCTTGACTAAGGCAGTTAACTCATCTCCAACTTTAATATTCATTTCATCAGCTGAACACTTTGTTATAAGACCATCTATTCTTATTCCATTGCCGGCATCTATTTCAACTTCTGCGCCTACAGTCCCTGGAACAAACTTAGTTACTTTTCCCCTTATCTTATTTCTTCCACTAATTTGCATAACACTACCTCCTTTCGCACTATCTGGTATTATTCTCGCCAAAATATTAGTTATTATACATTTCTTTATGTTTCATACCTCGAAACCTAAGTCCCAATTTCAAATAAAGAAGCAGTTCCGGAGATGTATTCCCATGCTATATATTTTCTCATAACTATACAGAATATGTTTTGGCAGGGAAAAGCATGTAGATAAATTTGTTCAGTGTCCATAATTAATTTTTATAAAACAAAAATAGCATATTGACTTAGTATGATATAAAATATTATACTTAATTGAACTAAGTAGTAGATAAAAAAGAAAATGGTGATTTTACACATATTATTTTAGGAGGAGTCTAGAGGTAAAATATGAAAATGATGAAGAAAATATATAACTATATTCCTAAATACTCCATTAAGCCTTTAATTCTATGTGTAATTATTAATTTTACAGTATATTCGGGAGTACGTTTATTTTATAAAAATAGGATTTTTCATGATTTAACAACTATTTTTGATAATAGGATTCCTGTTGTTCCGATATTTGTATTAATTTATTTTGGAAGTTATCTATTCTGGATTGTTAATTACATATTAATAAGCGGCATAAATGAGGATCATTGCTATCGTTTTATAACTGCGGATTTGTTGGGAAAATTAATATGTTTCATTATATATGTAACCTTTCCCACAACTAATATTAGACCCGATATTGCCGCATCAGGTATTTTTGTAAATATGCTTAAATTTTTATATAATATAGATGCCGCAAACAATCTTTTCCCATCCATTCATTGTTTAGTTAGCTGGTATTGTTTTGCTGGTCTGCGAGATTGTAAAACAGTTCCTGTATGGTATCGCTATTTTTCTTTATTTATAGCAATAATGATATGTATTTCAACATTGACAACAAAACAGCATGTTATAATTGATGTTTTGGGAGGAGTTATATTGGCTGAAATAACATGGCAATTATCTTTACATTTGCAACTTTATAAAACAATAAAATTTATAAATCAGGAGGCATAAATGAAAGTTCTAACTGTAGCAATACCTTGTTACAATTCAGCAGCCTATATGGATAAGGCAATTGAATCGCTGTTAATTGGAAGCGAGGATTTAGAAATTTTGATTGTAGACGATGGTTCCAGGGATAATACTTCAATAATTGCTGATCAGTATGAGAAGAAATATCCCAATATAATACGTGCAATACACAAGGAAAATGGTGGACATGGTGATGCAGTAAATACAGGACTTAAATACTCAAATGGCATATATTTTAAAGTTTTGGATAGTGATGACTGGTTTGATAAAGACAGTCTAGAAAA
The DNA here is from genome assembly GCA_029256485.1 of Clostridiaceae bacterium. The sequence continues at coordinate 25,250 of JAQSXU010000021.1, read as the reverse complement.
AGTGCTTAAGATATTAAAGGACATGATTAATAATTCCAAATCATTGGACATGCTTATCACAAATTATGTATACGAAAATGTGAATATGCAAAAATCTAAAAGTATTAATTATAAAAACGCAATGCCAGAAGAAAAAATATTTACCTGGGATGATTTAGGATATCTTAAAAGCAGTCAGAATATATTAATGCACTCAGTTATTTATCGTACAGAGATTCTTAAAAAATGTAATTTAGAACTTCCTAAACATACATTTTATGTGGACAACATTTTTGTATATAAACCACTGCCTTATGTAAACACAATGTATTATGCAGATTTGGATCTTTATAGGTATTTTATTGGAAGAGAAGATCAGTCAGTTAATGAAAAAGTTATGATTCAACGTATTGATCAGCAGATTAGGGTAACAAAAATAATGATTGACTGTTATAATCCTATGCTTATAGAATGTAAAAAGCTACGTAAATATATGATTAAATATTTGGTTATGATGATGACAGTTAGCACGGTACTTTTATTAAAAGATAATACAGAAGAAAGTCTAAGCAAAAAAGAAGAGCTTTGGAATTATCTAAATTCTAAAAACAAGAAACTGTATTACGAAGTAAATAAATCCTTTTTAGGGTTATTAGTTCAATTTAAAGGCCTATTAGGTAGAAAGATTATATTATTAGGTTATTCATTATCAAGAAGAATATTTGGATTTAATTAGCATTAAATACTATTAAAGCATTGAAGGTTTCACAAATCAAACCTTCAATGCTTTTTCTACGCATATTAAAGCTTCCGCCACAACGTTGTGCATGTCAAAATATCTATACATTCCAAGGCGTCCCCCAAATAATACTTTATCTTCTTTATCTGCCAATGCCTTATACTTTGCATATAGTTCATTATTTCTATTATCATTCATTGGATAATATGGCTCATCACCATGTTTCCATTCGGATGGGTATTCCTTTGTGATTACCGTCTTAGGATTTACATTGCCGCTTTCACATCCGAACTCAAAATGCTTATGCTCAATTATTCTGGTATATGGAACTTCATATTCTGTAAAATTAACAACTGAGTTACCTTGATAATTTTCACAATCTAAGACTTCTGTATCAAAACGAAGTGAACGATATTCAAGTTCTCCGTAACAATAATCGTAGTATTCATCAATCATTCCAGTGAAAACAATTTTATCTGAAACAGCTGTGAGTTCATCACGATGTTCAAAGAAATCTGTATTAAGGCGCACCTCTATACCTTCCAGCATTTTCTCAATTATTTGTGTATAGCCCCCAATAGGTATCCCCTGATATTTATCATTAAAGTAGTTGTTGTCATAGGTGAAACGAACTGGCAGTCTTTTTATAATAAAGCTTGGCAGCTCTGTTGCTCTTCGTCCCCACTGTTTCTCTGTATAACCTTTTACCAATCTGTCGTATATATCTCTGCCTACCAGACTAATAGCCTGCTCCTCAAGATTTTGCGGCTCAGTAATTCCTGCTTCCTTAATCTGCTGCTGAATCTTAGCCTTTGCCTCTGATGGAGTAATTACTCCCCACATCTTATTAAATGTATTCATGTTAAAAGGCATATTATAGAGTTCAGATTTATACCTTGCAACAGGGGAATTAGTGTATCTATTGAATTCAGCGAACTGATTCATGTATTCCCACACTTTCTTGTTACTGGTGTGGAAAATATGTGCACCATACTTATGTACTTGAATCCCCTCTACCTGGTCCGTATATATATTTCCACCAATATGTGAACGTTTGTCTATCACAAGACATTTCTTACCTCTCTTATTAGCTTCATATGCGAATATTGATCCAAACAAACCGGATCCAACAATTACATAATCATACATTTACAATCCTCCTTTTAAAATTGAAGTTGTGTATCTTAAGGTCAATTACACAATAATTATTCTGTTCTAGTATATCACGACTTTACCGTATCAAGCAAAGAGGATAATATTCATAGAAAGATAATATATTTTCATAGGAAAGAATATATTTATAGCTTTTCTAAAGGTTGGTTTTTTAGCATTTGCCGGTGCGCTAGAATTTCTGTTTTATAGATAAAAAATTCCCCCAAATCTAAGTCCGAGGGAATGAAGCGAACTCCAATATTTTGTTAAAATTCTTAAAAGTCTTTTAAATCAGGCTGTTTTTTTAATACATTAGCATCGGTGTCAAATCCTACATTTACCATCAGAACAATTTCCAGAGTTTGAAGTTTCTTTATCTTGATCTTTCTCTTTTGTTACAAGTTCTATTACTGGTGATGAAAGTTCTTCTTTTTTTACCTTATTAAGCACATCTAAAAACAAGTCAGTTGGCTGTGCACCAGAGACTGCATATTTATTATCAAACACAAAGTATGGAACACCGCCGACTCTGAATTTTGAAGCACTTTCTTCATCATTCCTTACTTCTGCACTATACTGATCTGATTCCAAAATCCTTAAGGCCTTTTCACTATCAAGGCCTACTTCACCAGCCAGAGCAGCCAATACTTTGTCATCGGATATATTTAGTGAATCAACAAAATACCCTTTAAAAATTCTTTCCGCTAATTCATTCATCTTTCCTTCAGATTTTGCATAATGTGCTAATCTATGAGCATCAAAAGAATTTGTTGGGATTAAATCATCAAAATTATATTTAAGTCCAACAGCTTTAGCTTGTTCCACTAGTTGATCATTTGATTCTTTAGCCTTTTCTACTGTTATACCGTATTTTTGTGCTATAAGTTCATTAATGTTTTCACCATATTTCTTTTTAGCTGATGGATCAAGTTCAAAGCTTTTAAAAACCAATTCAACTTCATCCTTATGTTCAAAATTATTTAAAGCAGTTTCTAATCTCCTTTTGCCTATATAACAAAATGGGCACACAAAATCAGACCATACTTCTATTTTCATTTTAATTTCTCCTCTTTTCATATTATATTAAAGTTATTTCGTACGAGAACGAAGTAACCTTCCTAAAGAAATGCTCTTAGAGCATTTCTTTAACATTTTTTAAAGCTTTATTAATATACTCTTCAAAAATTTGCCTTTCATTCTTCCCAAAATCATTTAACATTAAATTCAAAAATTCAGCTTCTATACTCTGAAGTTTCTGTTTTATATACATGAATTCAGGTTTTAAGCTTACATATACACTTCTTTTATCTTCAAAACAAATACATTTTTTTATTAAGCCTTGTTTTTCGTACTTATTAATAATATCAGATAAAGAAGATTTAGATATCTTCCATATATTTGATATTTCATTAAAAATCAATGGTCTTCCATCCTCAGGAAGTATATAGAATAATGGAATATGAGTTTGTAATATTGGCAATCTCTACTCTTATAACCACTTTTGTCAATACTTATAGTTTTTATTTATCTAATAAATCAATTAGCCATTTCTTGTAATCATGAAGATTTTGTAAGGATACTGTATGCCCTTCTTTATAAGTATTAAATGTTACATTTGCACCTAATCCTTTAAAATATTCATAATTTGCTACTCCCCACTCATATGGCAAAGCTTGGTCCAACTTCCCATGAGAAATAAATAATGACATTTTGTTTACGGATTTTATGTCATATTCATCTTTGACGAATCCCGGAATGTATCCACTCATGGCAATAATTCCATTAATTTTCTCTCCTAATGTCAAACCAAGTGTCATAGCTAGAATGGCTCCCTGACTAAATCCAAGTAAATATATTTGACTTAAATCTATAGCATACTGATTTGAAGCATAATCTATAAAGTTAGTAATATTATTAACAGCTTCATCAAATGCCATTCTATGTGGCTTTCCATACCCTTGAATAGTAAAGTAGGCAAAACCGGGATCCTGCCTCATATCACCACGAATACTGAATATGAAGAAGTGTTCTTCCAGCCCATTTACTATTGATAACATATCTTGTTCATTACTGCCCATACCATGCATCACAAATATAGCTGGATATTTTTTTAATGGATTAATCTGCTTTGGTCCACGAAATTCATAAATCATTGGTGCCTTCAACTTACTTCATCCTCTCCTAAAATATTAATTGAATTTTCATAATGATTATAATTAAATCATTCATACTAGTTTAGTCAAATGATACCACATTAATATTAATTATTCAATGATAATAATTCCTTGATGATATTTATTATCGATAAAACAAAAAATTGAAGAATTCTAATTGAATTGGTCCTGATTTGAACTTCATATTACTGATTTTTAAGTATGGTGATATTGTCCCAACACATTTTTTGTACTATAATATATTAACTTATATATTTGTCATTTAAAATAAAAAAAATTTTCTATGCCAAATATATTTAAATAGAGGTGAAAATAATGTCCCCAATTAGGACATAACTGCATATGAAAAAAGAAAAAAACTCAATAATGCCTATATTTTTTACTGTTTTTCTAGATCTTCTTGGACTTGGAATAGTTATTCCCATACTGCCTGCGGTTTTATTAGACCCAATTGGCGGTATACTCCCTTTGAATTGTTCTTACACAGTAAGATTACTATTATATGGATTTTTAATAGCAGCTTATCCATTTTCCCAATTTTTTGGTGCTCCAATTATTGGCACACTTGCAGATAGTCACGGAAGAAAAAACCTTTTAATGCTATCATTATTGGGTACACTTATAGGATATATAATTTTTGTAACAGGAATAATCATTGGAAATGTTTATTTATTATTTTGGGGAAGAGTTATAGATGGATTTACTGGTGGAAATATTTCTGTTGCTCAATCTTCAATATCTGATATAAGTGATGAAAAGACAAAAGCCAGAAACTTTGGCTTAATTGGTATGGCCTTCGGTGTTGGCTTTGTTATTGGTCCTTTCATTGGAGGCAAGCTCTCGGACCCAGATATTTTTCAAGGATTTACATACGCTACGCCATTTTTTCTTTCTATATTTCTTACAGCAATAAATATTATACTTGTTTACTTTAATCTCCATGAAACACTTATAAAAAAACGAGCTGTTGAAGTAGATATATTTACGGGTTTTAAAAATATAAGAAATGCTTTTTCTTTTAAAAAATTAAGAGTGATGTTTCTTGTTGTTTTTCTTTTAAACATTGGGCATAATTTTTTTACTCAGTTTTTTCAAGTTTTTTTAATGGGTAAGTTTGGCTATACTCAGTCAAAAGTTGCCAATTTTTTTGCTTACATGGGACTTTGGATTGCAGTTTCACAAGGAGGACTAATGCGTCCTCTCTCAAAAAAATTTAGTTCCTCATCAATACTAAGAGTTACAATGGTATCTGCTGCATTTATTATGCCACTGTTAATATTGCCAAATAATCCAATGTGGCTGTATTTTATTATCCCCTTTGTAGCAGTTATGCAAGGGATGAATCAACCTAATACTTCCGCTATTATATCAAATTTAACTGATGTGGACAAGCAAGGTGAGATACTGGGAATTAATCAATCTATGCAATCCCTAGCACAATCCATACCTCCGATAATTGCTGCTTTTGCAACCTCCATAAATATAAATTTACCTATAATGTTTTCAGCAGTTTCTACATTAATTGCATGGATAATCTTTACATTATATTTTATCAATGCTAAGGAATAATTAAACCTAAAGCTGTAAAAGGTAAAGGACTCCCAAAGTACCTGCTAAGTTTTTCACAGATGTATTTTAGGAGTCCTTTATCATTTATTTAAGCTTTCCTACAATGGGTAACTCTTTCAAAACACTATCACCATGGGGGGATTGAGATAATGCACTGGTTAAATCCATACCAGCAACAATGCCATTTTCATGTCTTCCATTTTTCCATCCTCTTGCATTAGTCACATCATAAACAATCCCACTTACTGCTACATATGCAGGATTACCATTTTGACCGTTATACTTTTTCAACTCGTCAACAGTAAACGCCTTACTGCTTGAAACATTGTTTGTCCCATTATTAGTTTTATTTGAACAGCTGACAAATAAAACTGCTGTAGATAATACCATAAAACTTATTACTATTAGTATTACTTTTTTCAAATTGTCACTTCCTATTCAATTATAATTATATAAATTATTGTAGTTTCAAATTATGGGAAAGTCAATATTATTAGAGTATAATTGTCATCTTATAATTATTATTATTTGATTGATAAATACGCAACAACTTATTGAATAAAATCATGAATAGCAGTATAATATTAATTAGTAATTATAGTTATTACTTAATATTAATTTTTAATTTGAAAGAAGTGTTACTAATGAAACAAAAACGTTTCTTCTGGGTTCTATTCTACATAGTTGCGGCAATACTGCCGTCAATTTTCTATATTTCAGATTCTATAAATAATAAATCTGACTTCCTATTCATTTTAGCTGGTTTTTTTGGTATAACATCATATGCACTTTTTGCATTTCAATTTTTATTAGTATCTCGCCCTAAAATAATAGACGAGCAATTTGGATTAGACAGAATTTATAGGTTCCATATGGTAATTGCTGTTGTAGCATTACTTTTTGCATTTATACATAAAACGTTGAAAGGAATTTATTTTTCCCATTCTTTTCAAACCTCTCTCGGTGATGATGCCTTTTTTGTTTTTGTTGCTATAAGCGTATTTAGCATACTTATGATGATCAACAAGCTATTTTTTAAGGTAAAACCTATAGATGAAATCAGAAAATTTTTAAATAAAACTTTGAAGATAAAATATCAGTATAAGGTTTTGATACATAACATTACCCTTGTAGGGCTGATTATACTTTTAGTTCATATTTTATTAGCTTATTCAGTAAGCTCAAACCTGCCATTAAAAATTACTTTGATTGCTTATTTTATTATACCTTTTGGTCTATATTTAAACCGCAAAATAATAAAAGTATATTTCAATAAAAACAAAAGGTATTCAGTATCTGAAATTATAAATGAGTCTGATAGTATTACTACAATCAAGTTTAGGCCAAAATATGGCAAGCTATTCAACTATCAGCCAGGGCAGTTCTTATATGTAAGAATTAATAACCCTGAAATTCCAAGAGATGAACATCCTTTTACTATTTCATCCAGTCCTTCACAGACTGACTACGTTTCTGTTACAGTAAAGCAATTAGGTGATTTTACAAACAGTTTAAATAAATTAAATGTTGGTGATAATGCATGTATTGATGGGGCTTTTGGCACATTTTCCTATTTGAAAAAGCATGCTGACAGGAAAATATGTTTCATTGCCGGCGGAATAGGAATAACTCCGTTCTTAGGAATGTTAAGATACATGAATTCTGTTGATAATGGCAGAGATGTTGTATTACTTTGGGGCGCCCGGGATCTATCAGAAGTTATTTGTAAAAATGAGTTGGATGAATATACAGCAAAATTTAAAAACTTTAAATTTGTACCTGTTATTTCGAATGATGATAATTATAACGGAGAAAGGGGCTTTATTGATACCAAACTTATAAAGAAATACACAGATAATCTTCTTGAGTATGATTTTTACCTCTGTGGCCCTCCAATTATGATGGAAATTCAGCTAAAAAACCTTAAAAATTTAGGTATTCAAAAGAATAATATCTATTTTGAAAGATTTGCAATTTAATTTGATATAATAAATATTATATATTTTTGGAATAGCCGGCTAAGGTAAACTAATTTTACCTTAACCGGCTATTCTTTAAGTTGATTACATTTTGTACACTTCCACTTTTTCTATTGCTTCGCTAACTAATCTATCAATATCCAACACAGATTCAGATTTTATTATATTATTTAAAACTGGCTTTGTTTTTGGATGTTTTGGAACAAATATAGTACAGCAGTCTTCATATGGAAGAATGGAAGTATCATAAGTTCCTATATCCCGTGCTACCTGGATAATATCTATCTTATCCATTGCTATAAGAGGTCTAAAAACAGGCCTGTCGGATACATCGTCGCTAACAACAAGGCTTTCCATAGTCTGGCTAGCTACCTGTCCAATACTTTCACCTGTAGCAACAGAATTAATATTCAGCTTTTCTGCCAGGCTGCATGCAATTCTCATCATGAATCTTCTCATGATGATTGTAAGTTCATCTTCCCTGCACTTTTCTATAATGGACATCTGAATATCAGTAAAAGGAACAACATAAAGATTTATACTTCCTGTGTAACCTTTTAAAATTTCTGCAAGTTCTTTCACTTTATCTTTAGCTCTTTCACTGGTGTATGGATGACTGTGATAATAAACACAATTCAGCTCTACTCCTCTTTTTGCCATCATATATCCTGCCACCGGAGAGTCAATGCCTCCTGAAAGCATAAGCATGGTGCTTCCATTCATGCCATAAGGCAGCCCCCCAACAGCTTTAATTTTTTTTGAATAAACATAGGCATTTTCTCTAATTTCAACGTTTATTACACACTCTGGATTATGCACATCCACCTTGATTTCCCTAAGATTTTCTAAAACATAATTTCCCACAGCACTGCTTATTTCCGTTGAGGTACCAGAAAATTTTTTATTTGCTCTATTAGTTTTCACTTTAAAAGTTTCACAGTTATTTTCTTTCGCAGCTTTTAGTGCTTCCTTATTTATTTCTTCCATATCTGCATGAATTTCAGTGACAATGCATAGTTCTGTAATACCAAAAATGTTTTTTACCCTTTTAATAGTTTCTTCCATATCCTCAGAATACAAAAACCATCGACCCATATCATCAACAAACTCAAAGTCAATGCCTTGAAGCACACTTTTTATATTATCTTTAAGTTTCTTTTCAAATTTGTTTCTATTCAAACCTTTTAAAAAAATTTCACCTGCGTATTTTATCAATAATAACTTTCTCATTTGCCTACTCTCCTTAGAAACTTCAAACTTTTATTAAGACCTTTAATTGTATAATCTACTTCCTCTTTTGTATTCTGCTCAGAAAAGCTAAATCTTATAGTTCCCCTTATTTGCTCAGGTTTTAGCCCTATTGATTTTAAAACGTGGCTTTCATGTTGGGATCTGGCGGAGCATGCGGAACCTGTTGATACATAAATGCCGTCAGCTTCCAGTGCATGCAGAAGCACTTCTCCTTTTACTCCTTCAAAAGAAACACTTAATACATATGGGGAATATTCTTTTCCTATTCCACTATTTATTTTGATTTTTTCAAAAGAACCAAGTTTTTCTATAAAGTATTCCTTCAACTCTTCTATTTTTCTATAGTTTTCTTTTCTGTTACTTGTAATTATCTCAGCAGCTTTTGCCAAGCCTACTATCCCAGGCAAATTTTCTGTGCCTGATCTAAATGTTTTTTCCTGTCCACCACCAAGAATAAGAGGCTTTGGTATTAGCCCTTTTCTGACATACGCAAATCCTATGCCTTTGGGACCATGAATTTTGTGACCGCTGGCTGAAAGCAAATCTATATTGAATTTTTGCACATCAATATTCAGCTTTCCATAACTCTGAACGCTGTCCACATGAAATTTTGCCCTGCTGCTTTTTTCTTTTATTATTTTACCGATAGTTTCTAAGTCTTGAATAATACCAATTTCATTATTTACATGCATAATACTAACAAGCTTTGTATCTTTATCAATACTGTTTGCTAGCTCATTTAAGTCTATTTTGCCTCTGCTGTCCACTTTTAGATATGTGATTTTAACACCTCTATTGTAAAGTTCCCCGCATGTATTTAAAATGCTCGGGTGCTCTATACCTGTTGTAATAACATTTGCTCCTTCCTTTACAAATCCTCTTAATAAGAAATTGTTGCTTTCGCTTCCTCCTGATGTAAATATAACTTCATCCCTGCCGCAATTTATTGTTTTTGCAATAATATCTCTTGCTCCGTTAAGCTTTCTTTCAGCTTCCAAGCCAAGCTTATGGGCAGATGAAGGATTTCCATAACAATTTTCCATTGTATCTGCAACTGCCTCAACTACTTCTCTATATGGTTTTGTAGTAGCACTATTATCTAAATAAATCTCCATATATATCAGCTCCCAAAGTAATATTCTCATAATAAAATTTTGCTGAAATTGACCTCTTATTATAATCAGTCTAATTTACTAATTTATTTTAGCACTATAATTATAAAAAGTACAAGTGTTCCATACCGTTGCTACAATTACAAATATTTCTTATTCTTCAGTAAAGAACCCACTCAAGACATTTTCCAGTCTTTCAATATGCTGCAGCTGTTGAGTAGAATTTACATCCTCACACTAATTGAAATTAGACTTATTAAGAACGTTGCTGTGGAAAGTGCCAAAGCTATAATTAGAATCCCTGTTATCAAAATATTATATTTTATTAAGTCAATAAATAATATGTACTTTGATAAATTTAAAGCATTTAGTATAAATAATATTAAAAATATAACCCACAGTCCTTTACTGGCTCCTTTTATGTCTGCACGGCTTAAAGATATGTGAGATGATATACATACAGCTATAAATAAAAATATATAAAAGTATGGATTTTCAAAGTTCTTCAATGAGAACATAACTTTTATCAACCCTGAATAAGAATTCATTATTCCTTCAATTGTGCTTACATTTAACATTGTAACATTTAAACCTTTAACTAATATATTAATAAACCTGTTATAAGCTTGTGGTATTATACCCTTCATTAAAGCTATTATTGAAAATGTTCCTCCAAATATAGGTGCTATGCCTATAAAAAAATTTCCTATCTGCTGATAAATACTATCTTGGTTATAGCTATGTTGTACATAACCCATTACCCCATTTACATCTGGCTTTTGGAATAATTTTATATCAGCAATCTTATGTCCAAATAGTAGTGCAAAGACAGCGTGACTCAATTCATGTATTGGAACGCCAATACATCCTGTTACCATCAGTGCTTTAGTTCCAAAACTTCTCTGAAAATTTCTTATAGAATTATTTCTTAATACTCCGAGAAGTAACCCAACTAAAATAATCATCCCTATAAGATATACTGTTTCTATACAAGTTCTAATTAGCAATTCAATTACAAATGTCATTATGTGTTTTCATCCCCCGCCAATATTTATAGAGTTCCAAGTTACAGCTTTCCTTCTCTTATAAAAGCCTTTACTTGTCTATTTTTTACTAATTTTATAAAAATAATTGTCTTACATTTTATCATTATACTGAAAATAAATCTATACAAAAATATTACAGTGAAAGTTAACACTAAATACCCCATTAAAATATAAAACCTCAAAATCAGTGATATTATTCATCAATTATGAGGTTCAGGCATTTCTATAAATTTTTAATTTCCGTGCAGCAGAAACTTATTATCCACATCTAAAGCAGCTTCTCAGGTGTGAATCTATTAACTGCACTCCTTATAAGGATAAGGTCTATGATGTATAATGCTGCTCCCAAAATTATCATAACAACACTGTTCAGCAGAAGCAAACCAGTCATTTGGCCTATAAGAAGCATAATTACAGGTAGAACAATAAACACGCTCATTTGCTGAGCCTCCTGAAAAGTATGAACTTTAGCCGATATAAGCACCATAAATGATATGCCAAGCAGCGTCGCAGCAGGAGCTACCCAAATTATTAGTATTATCCATTTTATATTTGGAAATATGAGCTTTCCAAAGTAGAATAATCCTCCTGTATTTACAATTATGCCAAAAAACAATGCGGAAATCAGTGCAACTGCATAAGCTGGAACCAACGTACCCAATACCTTTGATATAAAAAGATCTTTTATAGTCATAGGTGTATATAGAAGAGTTTCAATTGTCTTCTTTTCCTTCTCTACAACAAAGCTGCTGGCTCCGATTATGCAGGAGGTCATAATGGGAATCAGTAGGAATAGTATAGGAAACATATAGTTCACACCCAGCTCAACTATAAACTGTGATTGATTCTCATAGTGAAGAAGATTTGAAAATCTCTTCATCATCAGATCCATACCGTTGATGCCGGTTACTCCATACCTGGCACCAATCATCAGGCCTGCAGGAAGCACCATCATCATTATAAGAGGTACAATTAACATAGGAAGTAAAACCTGCTTATCCCCTGTGATTTCTTTGATGTCCTTATATATCATTGCCTTCTGTGAAGCTTTCATTTTGACTCCCCCTTCTCAAAGCTAAAATATAAATCCTCTAGGCTCCAATGTGTCTGTTTCGCTTCGAATATACTTCCTCCCTTGGAGACTATTTCTCTAATTATCCTTGACACATCTTCATCATTCTTTATGGCTATCTTACAGCTATTGCTGTTAAATTCTTCAGCTGCCTGCAGCTTGGGGATATCCCTTCCCCTTATGTCAAGATATATCCCACTGTTCTTTTGCTCTAATAATTCATTAAAAGTTCCAAAACCAAGAAGCTGCCCATTATGGATGAAACCATACAGTGTACAAATATCCTCAGCATATTTTAGCTGATGTGTACACAGAAAAACTGTTACACCCTCCTGCTTTGCAAGTCCGCTGATTAAATTCGTTACATTTGCAGCAGCTTCCGGATCCAGTCCGGAGGTTGGTTCATCTAAAAATAGAACCTTTGGTCTGTGAATTAGTGCCCTAGCCAGGGAAACTTTCTTTTTCATACCTGTACTGTAATTTTTCACCTTTTTATCTCTTGCATCATATAGGTCAAGATCTTTTAATAATTCTGTGCATCTCTCATTTAATTCCTTCCCACAGAGTCCATACATCTTCCCAAAAAATTGCAAATTCTCAAAACCCGTTAAATTCTCATAAGAAGCTGCGGTTTCTGTCATAACTCCACAAAAGGAATGAATCTTTACTGCATCTGTATAAACTCTGCTGCCCATTACGAAAGCTTCTCCCCTTGTTGGCGTCAAAATTCCGTTTAATAACCTTACCGTAGTGGTCTTGCCTGAACCATTTGGTCCAAGAAAACCAAAAATCTCACCCTGGGGAATTGAAAGATTTATATCCTTAAGTGCATATATTTGTCCGTCATAGGATTTACTTAAACTCTTTACATTTATAGCATCCATCTGCTCTGCTCCTCTCTCAAGTTCATTTATCTCGTTTCTATGCATTAAACGTAGTATTTTGAAAAAAGTTCATTGCTATTTAGAGATAATATAATTTTGTTCTGTATATAGATTTACCTCTACCCCAAAATTATTTCTTCCTTATTATATTGTTTATTCTCAATTATTAAAACCACCACTGGTATCAGTTATTTTATAAGATACAGAAGCTAAGATGCTAATACTTAAATATTATTTTATTACTTTAACTCTTCCTACAATTCCACCCTCAAGCATAACTTTGATGCCACGAGGATGAACCTGTGAGTTTGTAAGGAGCTTTTGCACTATGCCCTCAGTTAGCTTTCCAGAACGCTGATCTTGTTTTTGTACAACTAAGACTTTTGTTCCTACTTTTATATCTTTTCGTATTGTTCCATCCATAGTATTACTCTTCTTTCTTACTTTTTATATAGCCTTACCACTGTCTCAACGTGCATTGTAGCAGTATGGTGATACTAATACGCGTTGAAATATTGTTTTTCTTTATATAGAAGTCCCCCCAAAATTAAGAAGGGACACTAAGCACTTTATAAAGTAAATTTCTTAACAGACTTCTCTAATTTGTCCCCTAAACTAACTTGATTTTCCATAGAATTATGTACTTCATTAATAACCGAATTTATTTCTGATAAACTAGCATTAATTTCACCAGTAGATTCAGAAGTTTTCCCAGACATTTCAACAACAGTATCAATTACTTTACCAATTTTCTCAATGGATGTATTCATCAATTTAGCGGATGAAGTTACTTCTGTAGATATGTTATTTATAAGCTTTGCATCATTTTCATATTGATCACCTGTTTGAAGTAGCAATTGGTAATCAGCTTTAACATTGGTATTAATGTACTCTAGAATATCTTGAGAGCTTATTGAGAGATTATAAAAAACTTCTCTTACTTGAGCAACCAGGTTTTCAACATTTGAAATAGCCTCTGTAGATTGTTCCGCTAACTTTTTAACTTCTTCAGCCACCACTGCAAAACCTTTACCTTGTTCACCGGCTCTTGCAGCTTCAATGGATGCATTTAATGCAAGCAGATTTGTTTGAGAAGAGATACCTTTTATAGTATCTGACATTACTTTAATTTCTTCTACTATTTTACCTGCTTCAATGGCTTTGAGAATTTTGTCCTGCTTTTCGCTGTAGGTTATATTTGCATTTTCAAGAGAATAAGAAACTTTTTCCTTCATCTGTGATGCCCTTGTTTTCATCTCATTTGATGAAGTTAAAGCATCATTTACTTTAGACAAAAGGAAGTTAGTTGTTTCTGATATTTCCTCGATGGATGAATTTGCTTTTTGGGTAGTACCTATTAAACTTAATGCATCCTCATTAAGTATAGATGAGGTTGAATTAATAATATTTATACTTGAAGCAGAATTTTTTGTAGATGTTAATAATTCATTACTGGAAGTATTAATGGTTTGGGAAATATCCATTATATCTGATACTAACAATTTAATATTTGAGCTAGCTTTATCTAAAGCTTTCCCTAATCTGCTGATTTCATCATTACCCTTGAAGTTAATTTTTTCTGATAAATCGCCATTTTCTAGTTTTTCTGTATAGTCCAATACTTTTTTAAGCCTTCTTAAAACCAATCTATCATAGGTAAAAACAATAATAAAAACAGATATTATAATGCTTAATCCTGAAGACACCATAAAACCAATGTTACCCTCAAGATAATTGGTATTCACACCCATACTTGATAATACCTTCCTGCCACTTGTAAAAGTAGCATTAACAGCCTGTCCTATATTAGTACTAAGAATTTGTACAATTACAACAGCAATTACTAATTTAAATTTAATAGAATGCACAGTCAAATCTAGAAATTTTTCTTTTGTGTTCATGAAGGTTCCTCCTCATTAAGTATAGATTATATATTTCAAATACTATTTTTCAATATGGATAATTCCTTGTTCTATGGCTACTGCAACAGCCTCCGACCTGGAATCAACTTTAAGCTTACTATATATATTGGTTAAATGTGCTTTAACAGTTCTTTCAGATATACCCATGTCAAAAGCTATTTCCTTACTTGTGCAGCCCCTTGCAATAGCTTGTAAAACAAATAATTCTCTTTCTGTAATTGCAATATTAAATGAATTATTGCTTTGGCTAGACCCCTTTTTAGAACTGAAGATACTCTTACTAATTTCCGGCTGAAGAAGCATTTCTCCTCTAATGGCAGATTCAACTGTTCTAATAAGCTCTTCACGGGTAGTGTCCTTAAGCAAATATCCCTTTGCCCCTAAGGTAAGTCCCTCCATAATTAAATTATTATCATTAAAGGTGGTTAAAATAATTATTGGCACTGAATAATTTTTGACCTTCAAGGCTTTTATTACTTCCAATCCGTTCATTTTAGGCATCTTTAAATCCATTAAAATTACATCCGGCTTTAACTGTTCTGTGAGCACTAGCGCTTTATCCCCATTTTCTGCTTCTCCTACAACTTCATAGTTTTCTTCTGTTTCAAAAATTAGTTTTAAACCCTCTCTAACTACCAAATGATCATCTACTATCAATATTCTTCTCTTATTCATTTTCGTCATATATTCCCTTCTCAATTGGTATCGTGATATTTATATTTGTGCCGGATTTTCTCTTGCTTTCTATTTTAATCTTTCCTTGGATTGCTTTTACACGTTCAGTCATTCCCAGCATACCATAATGTCCAAATAGTTTATCTAAAAGCTTAACATCAAAGCCTATACCGTCATCTTTAATATTTATGTTTATTTCATTGTGGGCTTCTATTATTTCAACTACTGCTTTTTTTGCTTTTGCGTGCTTTGCAATATTATTTAGAGCCTCTCTCACAATGTATAAAATATGTTTAAGTATCTTTAAAGGTATCTGAGATTCTATTCTAATATCTGCTGAAATAGAAGTGCTTGTTACAGCCCTAAACTCAGCTATTTCATTTTCTATTGCCTTAGCAAAGTCCATATCATTGTTTGCTTCAAATCGCAAATCATCTATAACAAGCCTAGAATCCGATAGAGTTTTTCTTGCATGTTCCATAGATTTTTGCACAATTTCTTGAGCTCGTTTGGCATTATTATTATTTAAATTGGCATTTATCGCCTCTAATTGCATAACTATGCCTGCAATTCCTTGAGAAAGTGTATCATGTAAATCTCTGGCCATTCTTTGTCTCTCATTAATTAAAGTTAGTTCTTCTACTTTCTCATAAGCGAACTCTAATTCCTTTAATATTTTCTGAGTTTGAATACGCAATTTTACTTGTTTAAGAAAGATAGTTGAATATGCACGTACAGCAATAGTAATTAAGATAAGTATGGGGATATACTTGGTTAACTCCTTCACACCATCAAATATTATAATAGTACCGCAAAATATACTGTAAAAGAAAACGGAGGTAATAATAACTTTTATAGTGTCATAATAAACCATTATGCTTTGGAAAATTAAAACAGGAATTAGCCCAATAAATATAGGTTCATACCCCTTGGACATTATAATTGCATAGTCGAAAATGATTATTCCTTGTATACCGAAATAAAGCCAGTACTTACGCTTAAATATAATATCAGAAAACAAATATATTAATAATTGAATCGTCATTACTATTGTAAGACCTATAATTGCATGTGAAGACAGTATATCTGTAGATAGATAAACTAATAAAATGCCCACTATTATTGGGGATTTAGACAATCCTATTTCATCTAAATTCTGAGTAAATGCTAATTTAAACTTATTTAGCAAAGCTATCACCTGCCTTTCTATAAAATTATGGCATACGTTAATTTTAATGTGAAATTTATCGATATATATTTATATTATAGCAAATCTATAATTTTAACAATTGTACCTTTGGGCAAAAATGCATTGTACTTTTAGACAAAAGCATGTCTACCTTTTCTCAATCAATTCTTGGAGTCTTATACTGGAATCACAAATATGCTGCATTAATCCATAAATATCTTCTATAATTGCATTCTGTTCTTCTGTAGTTGCCAGCATTTCTTCAGTTGCTGCATAATGTCCTTCATATATCCTTGCTATACTCTCTGATTAATCATGTATTTGTTTAAAAATAGAACTTATGTTTCCATTCATCTTTATCTGTGATTTATTCCTTGAGAACCCTCAGAAGCTATTTGACTGGTATTTACAGAAGTATCAGCAATATCTTTTGAAAAATTATCGATTTATGATTGTTCCAAAACACCTTTTGTAATTTCCTGTACAATGATTTACATAGAATTACTGGTTTCCTTTAATGTGCTAGTACCTTCATTTTGATTCGCAAACTTAATTAAATCACTTCCCCATTTACACACAAAAATAAAACTACAGTGGTTGCTACTAGTTGTTCTATCAACAGATATTAATCCAAATTTTTGCTATCTGAGACTCATATTGGCTTCATTAAAAGTTATAGTCATAAACTGCCTGAAATGATTATGACATACAAAAAAGTATGCTTTTAAATGAACTTAATCACTGAAAAGCATACTATATTCAAGAAGCATACAGTCATATTCTTATTTTTTCAAAGGATTCATACCTGACGCCACCAAGCCTCCATCGCACAAAATGTCCACCCCTGTAAGATATCCATTGTGCTCATCCACGCAGGAGGCAAACAGATAAGCAATTTCCTCCACCTTACCAAAGCGTTTGATAGCACAGTACTTGGTAAATTTATCTGCTTCCTCTTCTTCCAGCTTACCCATAGGTGTTTCAAAATTGCCAGGAGAAACCGATACTACACGGATGCCCTTATCTCCATATATCCCCGCACATTTTTTGGCGTACCAGATGACAAAATTTTTGGATACTCCGTAGGCAATACCGGAACGCTGCTTTTTAGGAAACAAATTGACTCTTGCCATCATCTTTTTCATAAATAAGTCTTCATCCTTCAGACTCAAAGCATATTTTGAAGTTGGAAGGATTATTTTAGGAATCATATAACCCGACATAGATGAAACATCCAAAATACATGAGCCGCACTCCATTACCTGGTAAAAAGCTTCATTCATATTTATGGTCCCCAGCGCATTGGCAGCCATTATTTTCTGTGCATCCCCCATATGTGGTGACATACCTGCCGCATGGATTACGGCAGTCACCTTGCCAAGTTCAGCAGAATGGTTTGCCAGTTTGTTAACCGAATCACGATCAGATACATCGCAGGCAAATGCCTCCGCCTCAATACCTTCTGCTTTCAGTTCAGCTAAAGCATTGTCAAGTTTTTTCACGGTCCTTCCTACAATCACGATGTAATGGTTTTTTCCCAGAATCTTTGCAGTTGCCAATCCCATGCCACTTCCGCCGCCAGTAATTACACATACATTTTTCATAATACTCAAATCTTCCCTTCTGCTTTCAGCCATTTTACCTCATCGCCTATAGTTTCTTCAAAGGAACGAGCCTTATAACCAAGCTCTTTTTTTGCCTTTTCAGAGCAGAAATTATTGTTTCTAGCTAGATTATAAATATTAAAACTTGTCAAAAGGGCTGGCTTTCCAGTAATCTTGCTGCCAATCTTTGCAAAGAAAGCCATTGACCTTGCCACTGGAACAGGAAGAACTGTAGTAACACGTTTGCAGTGGGCCTGTCGACTGATAATATCAAACATGTCCTGCATAGTAACAATACTGTTACCCATAATATATCCTTCTCCCTTGCGGCCATTTTCAGCACATGCAATAACGCCATCAGCCAAGTCTCGCACATCAACAGAATTGAAACTACCTGCGATGCCTCCTTTCATGTTTCCTTTTACATAATCAATTATGAATGAGCTTACTGGACCAAAAGCATAATCATTAGGACCACAGATACCAGATGGGTATACAAGTGAAGCATCCATTCCCTGTTTTTTTACGGCGTCTAACACCAACTGGCTAGCCTGTGCCTTGGTATTGGAATAAAAGCCAACAACTACCTTAGGGTCAAAGTGGTCCGGTTCCTTGATCGGCTGATTATTTGGTTTTTCTGGAATAGCTCCCGTAGAACTTATGTAAACCAGTTTTTTTACCTTGTACTTCAAACACTGATCAATGATGTTCTGCGTTCCCTTAACATTTACATTCTGCACCTTCTGGTTAAAATCAGGATTGAGGTAAACTATGCTGGCAATGTGGATAACAATAACATCCACGCCCTCCGGAACCGTAAAGAATTCTTCTAATGATGGAATATCCAAAACATCGCCCATCACTATTTCGGCTTCAGTAGGTACATATTTTAAAGCAGGATCACCTTTCAAAACCAAAGTTCTCACTTTTTCTCCCTTGTCAAGCAATTGGCGTGTTACATTGCTGCCAAGCAGCCCTGCAGCACCTGTTATTAAATACAATGTATTTTTCATATTTTTGTCAGCTCCTATCTTTCCTATCATTTTTATTATTTGCCTTATATCCACAGAATTGATGAAATGAATTCTGCAACTATCTAATTCATACATTTTTTATAGCCATATAAAAGTCTATGTATTTATCTTATAGCGAATCTATAATTTCAACAATTGTACCTTTGGGCAAAAATGCATTGTATTTTTAGGCAAAGGCATGATTACTTTTAAAAAAGCTTCGTTACCTGGATTCTGTTCCTCTGTAGTTGCTTGTTGATATCCCATTCTCCGTTACAATAATTGGCTTATTCCAATGCTTTGAAGCAAATCGTATCACTCAAGCCAAAGGGGCCGGCTCTTTACGATTCTTTCAAATCGTAAGGAGACAGCCCCGTCAACCCACAAAATATTATATGGCGATTAAGCCTTTAACACAATATTTTCAACGCTTCCGCTTATTACTTAAGTGGAACATCAGAAAGTGCCCAGCCTTCGATAACCCTTGCACCTATTGGTTCTGGGTTTTCCTTGAAATGTACGAACTCCATCGTCATCTGTTTGGTTTTCTCTCCGGTCTTCTTGTTGGTGATAGTAACTGAATAGCGAATTGCACACCAATCATCCACAACGAGCATATTGTAAAAATCACCTAGCTCCATATCAAATACAGAGAAGAGTTTTCCCATAGCGTCTTTATACTCTTGAAGAGTCCATCTCTGACCATAAACATTATAATGAGCATCTGGTTCATACAATGTATTGCACCACTCTAACCATCCATCATAACCGCCATTCCAATTTTTAAATCCGTTCTCAAGTCTGTTTCTGATTGCATCTTCAAAATTCTTACTCATTTTAAATTCTTCCTTTCGTTTATCATCTTCGGCAATACCAAGATGTTTTTTATTTTACTTTCTTGAATCCATTCATCATCTACATGTACGTATGATTTATATTCCCATTGGCAAAGACACGCCAGCTTCTTTCAGTTTCTTAGCAACTGCCTCCATGTATGGTTCTGGGCCCTGCTTAAAAGGGCCATGAACACCGATTGCAACATCAAGGAAATCATTGTATTCTGGGCTAACGTGTGTTTCCCAGCGTGTGATCTCACCCTTGTCATTGGTCTCAACGAAACCATACGCAAAAAAACTCATCATGGTGCCATCTTTCGTGTGACCACCGAAACGGGTCTGCATTACGAAGCCGATGTCGGACGGCCAGCATTTAAAATCCAGCGGAGCCCAGTCAGGAAATGTAACGGAGTAAGATAGTGCTTCCATGGTTGCGGAGGTCTTCACAGACATAGGATTTGTGCGCAAATCAATGACATTATCACCGAAGTAAGGAGACCAGTAAATGGCGTCATCTGCGAACTTCCATTCATCATAGGTTGCACCATCTTTTACTGCTTTTTTGTCGTAGGCGTGATGATAACTTTCTGCCATCCTACGATGCATGGCGATTCGTTCTTCAAGATTTAATTTTGCACTCATTTTATAAACCTTCCTTTTTAATTTATTTTTCATACGTATTTAGTTTATTTTGCATACGTATGCTGATGCTATAGGAAATGCACAACATTTTCCATATATTTATCTTATAACAATTACATAATTGCAACCATTGTACCTTTGGGAAAAATGACACTGTACTTTTGGGAAGAAGCATTTTTACTTAAACTTTATATATACAAATAGAAGCGATTTCCCTCATTGATTAGGCTCCGGCCTCGCATGACTTTAAGATTGCATACTTTTCTGCTGCTGTATATTTAGTTCTTTTGGACATAAAAACACTCCCCTTTCAGTAACAGATTTTTATTTTTTTAATCTGTCTACCATAAGGGGAGCATATGAAACCGTAGTCTAAGGGAATATAAAACACACTTCAATATTTAGTTAAAATCCTCTTAAAGCCTGTGATATCAGCCTATTTCTTTTCTGTTGTCACGACACACTCCACATGGAGATTATATGTTAACATGTCTATACTCCTAACAACTTTTCTTAAAGTCTAAATATATTAATTATCTTTTTCAGTCTCCTTTAATAGCCTGTCAAAATCACTTTCAAATATTCTATCTTGAACAATTCTATATTTTTCAAACTCACTGTCAGCAAAAGCTTTTGCTATCTCCGCTGTTACCTTTCCTGCATTGTTTAATATTTCATATTCATTGAATTGCAAAAAGGCATTAAGTTTATTTGCCCAATCTTCCATGGTCATTTAGTGTTATATTCTTTTTCATAATTGTTCTAGTTTCTCCACATTCTAAAAAATTTTACTCAAGCGTCTCCATTAATTCATTAGCTATATTTACACTTGAAAGTCTCATAATACTCTCTATTACACTTCCGTAGCTTAATAAATTAATAATTCCATTATATGTCTAATTTAAAAACGTCAAAAGACTATGAAGAATCTACGCTAAAGCAGCCTTATTCATAGTCTATTTCTATTTCATATTAAATTGACATTAATCTATCCACTCACACCATATTAAATTCCAACTCTAACCTTAACGCCCTGAATAACCTCTTTATTTCTAAAATCATCACCATTTATGTTAAAGTTATAAAAGCTTCCAAAGTGAGTAAATTCAATGATTATAAGGGACCCTTGTTGACTGAGAAGCTCCCCCCTTGCGGGAAGTCTTGCGGCTGGACTTGTTTAAGGCAACGGCAGCGCGGATTAGCTCCTTAAGCGCCTCCTCGTCCACCTCGTCTCCCTGGTGGATGTCGATGGCCCTCCTGGCGTTCCCATCCAGGCTTGAGTTGAAAATATGCGAGGGGTCATTCAGTGATGCTCCCTTAGCGAAAGTCATCTTCACAGCGCTCTTGTAAGTCTCCCCAGTACATATCATCCCGTGGTGAGACCACACAGGGGTCCCCCTCCACTTCCACTCCTCGACTACCTCCGGGTCGACCTGCCTGATCAGGTTCCGCACCTTTGAGAGCATCTGACCCCGCCAGTCGCCCAGTTCCTCAATTCTCTCGTCGATTAGTTGGGACGGAGATTTCGTGTCTTTCGTAGACTGCTTTTCTATAGTAAAACCCTCCTTCAATAGATTTTTGAATATAGCTCATTTTCATCCCATAACAATTCTGTACATATCATTGTTCGATCCATTTATTCACCCCATAAATTAATACAATATAAAATTCTAGAATATCAAACTTCATATTTCCTCATTCATTAATTGTATATCTTTAGGACCTTTGTTTCAACAAAATCTAATTTAATTTTCCAAATATTTGTAAATAATTTATCATATTTTAAACCAGCAACACTAACACAAGTGTAGCCCATAAAATTCTTATATTTCGTAAAAATATCACCTTTTTCAAATTTGTGCTGAAAGCCCCACAGAATATTTTAACTGTTTTTCTTCTGCAACAGGATTATGGATTCAACATGTGTATCTTATCCCCGTGGGGATACTGCAAAATAGGGCATGGGGTTTTGATAATTCGTTGAAAATCAACAAATTTACCTGATACTTTTTCCGTTAGCCAAATCGTTAATCTAAATCGGATATAGCTTTAGTGTATAGATTAGTCGTTTTTATTCAGCCATTTATTAAGAACTTCTACATATTTGTCATTCTCTTCTACAAATGGCATATGGCGGCTAAATTCAAATAATTCCCATTGTGAATTTGGAATCTTGTCATGCATTGTTTTTGCAATAAGTGGTGAGCAAAGATCAAGTAAACCGCTTATGATTAAGCAAGGTTCTTTAATATCTTCAAGCTCTTTCGTAAAATCAAAGTTTTTTAATGTACCAGATGGGCTGAACTCATTCTGACCCCATGCAGTTATATAAGCCTCTGTTCCAGCAACCTTGGGACGCCTTAAGCATTCCGGTGAATCCGGTCCTACCGGGTCTGCACAGTGACGAAGCATGAATTCTGCTTCTGCCTTCTGATATTCTTCTGATGAATAATCTTCGGTTTTTTCTGCTTCTGCAATGGCATCCTGCATTTCCTTCGGTAGGTATGCAACTCTTCGGCGCTGCTCCTTTTCCCATAATGCAGAAGATGGCAAAGTACTGGACAAGATATAGCTTTTAATTCCTTCAGGTTTGTATTGGCAAGCGTATTGAATTGCCTGCATTCCCCCCCATGATTGTCCTAACAAGTGAATTTCGTCTAAGCCTAAATGTTTGCGTAACTGGATTAATTCTTCAATCCATGTCTCCGCACGCCACAAGTCAGGACGGGAAGGCGTTGCTGACAATCCACAACCCAATTGGTCATACATAATAACTGCACGTCCGTCTTCTGCAACTTTGTCAAGGACTTCGAAATAATTATGTGTAGAACCCGGTCCACCATGTAATAAAACCAATGGTTTCTTATTTCCTGTGCATTCACCAACTATGCGATAGTATGTATTATATTCTAAATACGTCATATAGCCTTCAGTAATCTTCATAACCAATCCCCTTATCCCATGTTTACTTTTGTTAATAAACTTATATATCAATGTTATATCATAATTTTACTGAGTTCGTCTATAAAAGCAGGTCTTTTTCTGTATAAGGCTATCAATTCTTTAACATCTATCTATTCATCTTCTACAGCTTGTTCCCAAGTTATACCGTAGGCAGCTCAGTTGGATGTGCTTTTTTCTATATAATAAAAGTATTCATCACTTTCCTGATTATCTAAAAAACAGCTTTGCCTCGGATGATGTTTTTTTAATAAGCTCTGTTTTAAATCAATGTTGATATATAAGTATAGTAAAAATGGACAGGTTAATTTGTCCGCTTTTGCTTTTAAGTTCCCATAATTTTAAAATTATTCACATAAATTCCACTTATCATCTTTTGTAATTTCTCGTAATACTCTACATGGATTACCTGCTGCAATAACACCTGCTGGAATATCTTTTGTTACAACACTTCCTGCTCCAACTACACTTCCTTCACCAATACTTACACCCCCGCAAATAGTACAATTTGCACCTAACCAAATATCATCTTTAATAGTAATTGGTTTTGAATTTCCTATGCCTTCAGCCCTTTGTTCTGCATCAATAGCATGACCTGCACATGAAAGACAAGCCCCTGGTCCAATAAATACATTTTTCCCAAAATGTATTGGTGAAGTATCCAACATGACACAATTATAATTGATAACTACCATTCCATCAAAGTGAATATTAAAGCCATAATCACATGGAAAAGTTGGCTCTATAAAAGTCATTGGTGTACTTGAACCAAAAAGTTCTCTTAAAATTTTCTGTTTTCTTTCATCATCATCTGGTTTTGCATTATTAAACTCCCACAACAAATTTCTTGCCTTTGTTTTTAAAGTCTGATCCATATCATTATATTTAGATATATATGGCTTATTTGTTTTCATTTTTTCTACAAAATTCATAATATTATTCTCCTTATCAAATGCTTGTTAAAATACTAATTAAATGATTTCTAATATGAGCAGTATAAACATAATCTCTCTTGCAAGCCTTCTAAGACTTCCTCTGGTACTTCCTTAACCTTCACATCCTCACCTAAGAAAAGTAACCAATTTGTTATTTCAGTCAAATCTTGTGGCTTATTAACATTGATAAAAGTCTTTAAAACAGCTGTGGTTTGGTAAGGATTCGTATAGGAAATTGAAACTTCTAAAGGATGATATTTTTTGAACTGGGCAATAGCTTTTGGACCAAGTTCAAGTACAAGGTTGATCACTTCTTCCTGCTTGCTTAGCTTTTCTAAAATCTTTTTTCTACTTAATCTTTTTTTCGCATGGTAGGGTTTCACATCGCTGAGATGGTCCACAGGAAAAATCTGCTTTTTTTCTTCATCTAAGTCAAAGCCTTCAATTAGCCAAAGGCCTTTTTCATTATAAAGGTGCATAAGGTAAATTGGGTAAGACTTTATTACCTTCTCTTCT
>JAQSXU010000117.1 GCA_029256485.1 Clostridiaceae bacterium | reverse complement strand
AGCTACTTTTGTTTTCGTACATTCAATTATCTTAGGTAATAAATAAGTGTTATATATTAATACTGCTCCTCCAATAACTACAGTTTCTGGATCAACTACTGATATTATATTGGCAATTCCAATTGAAATGTTATCAATCCATTTTTCTATTACTTGAACTGCTTTTTCGTCATTACTTTTATATAACTCAAAAACTTCTTTAGTACTTAATGTTTTTCCGTATTTTTCTGATGCTATCCTGGCTATATTAACCCCACTGCACTGTCCTTCTAATCCACCCTTATTAGCGCCCGCATGACTATATTTATCCTCATTAATTATCATATTGTAAATTTCTGCAGTTTGACTATGTGCTCCATTTATAATTTTATTTTCAAGAATTAATGCTCCGCCTACACCAGTTGAAACAGTTATATAAAATACCGATTCACAATTCTTAGCACTACCAACCAAGCTTTCTGCAAGACCTGCTACATTTGCATCATTATTAACCTTAACTGGTAAATTCAATTTCCCACTCAAGTAATTTTTTATATTGAAATTTTTCCATTCCTTCAAATTAACAGGATTCAATAATTTTCCTTCTTTCAAATCTAAAGGTCCTGGTACACCTACTCCAACTTTTTCTATTTCATAATTATTCCATTGTTCCTTTATATGATTAACTAATTTATCTAAGTTATAAGTAGGACCTTTTTCTGCTTCGTTTTCAACTTTTAATATTTCTAATATGGTTCCATCCTTAGATATAACTGCTGCTCTTAAGTTTGTCCCACCAATATCGATTCCAATTAAATTAGACATGTTACTCCCCCTATAGTTTTCAAAATTGTTTTTCTTATTTCTTGATATAATTATAAATACAAGCGATTTTTTATTTATATTCATTTAATACAAATAATTGTGACATAAAATCTTCGCGTTTTCTTGACCAATATTCATTAGAATTATCTGTATAATCCTTTGATAATATTATTCCTAAATTCATAAGTTCATCCCCGTAATAATTTCCTTCTCTACCTTCTATTGTATATAACTTATTAGAATCTAACCCTTGTAACTTTATACGATTATATTTTTCATTCGGTCTGCATAAAGCTTGATAATAACCTACAATAGCTCTTGATTTATCCTCTGAAACTACCATCCATGACGTTTCATTGCTTTTAAAAGGATTTAGTATTCTGTAAAAATCACCTTTTTGAAATAATGATTTATTCTTCTTAAAGAATACAACTTGTTCTTTAACTATTTCTTTTTCTTCATGACTCAAAGTATTTAAATTGAGTTCATAACCAAAAGTCCCAAAGTATGCCACATTAGCTCTTGTATTAAGTGGCGTTAATCTTCCCACCTGATGATTTGGCACTGCTGATACATGGCTTCCTATTGCACTTAATGGATAAATCATCGAAGTACCATATTGTATCTTTAATCTTTCTATAGCATCTGTATCATCACTCGCCCAAGCTTGTGGTGCATAATATAGCATTCCAGGATCAAATCTAGCTCCACCGCCAGCACATGATTCAATTAATATATCCGGATATTTAGAACTTATCTTTTCAGCCAACTTATAAACTCCAAGAATATATCTATGAAATACTTCACCTTGTCTATCTTCTTCTAATGCTAATGAATAAGGCTCTGTTATATACCTATTCATATCCCACTTAATATAAGAAACTTTAGAGTTTCCTATTATGTTGTCCATCAAATTAAATACATGTTCAATAACTTCATCCCTTGAAAAATCTAGGATAAATTGATTTCTTCCATGAGACATATTTCTATTAGGTGTTTGAATAGTCCATTCTGGATGTTCTTTGAATAATTTAGTATCCTTACATACCATTTCTGGTTCAAACCACAATCCAAATTTCAGACCTATTTCTGCTACTTTTTTAGATAATCCTGCTATACCGTTTGGTAACTTCTCTTTATTTACAAACCAATCTCCAAGGGAACTTGTATCATCATTTCTTCGTCCAAACCACCCATCATCTAATACAAATAGTTCTATGCCTAAGTCCTTTGCAGTTCTTACAATCGAAAGAATCTTTTCTTCATCAAAATCGAAATATGTTGCTTCCCAATTATTCACAAGTATTGGGCGTTCTTTATCCCTCCAGATTCCTCTTGCAAGTCTGGTTCTATAAAGTTTATGATATGTTTGACTCATTGCATTTAAACCATCACCCGTATATACCATTACACATTCAGGTGTTTGAAATTCTTCCTTTGAATCTAATTTCCACTTGAACTCATAAGGATTTATTCCCATCATAACCCTTGAAATACCATAAGAATCAACTTCTACTTGCCCTAAAAAATTCCCACTATATACTAAACTAAAACCATAAACTTCTCCATTTTCTTCAGTTGTTTCCGGACGCTTTAATATCATGAACGGATTATGAATATGACTGCTTGCTCCTCGCAAACTATGAATCCCTTGAATTCCCTCGGTTAATTTTCTATTTTTCAAATGACATTCCCTTGCCCATGCACCTGATGTATGTATAAATTCGAAATTTGAATCAGGCAAATCAATGCTCATACTCATAGCATTATCAATATAAAACTCATTTGATCCTTCATTTGTTATTTTAGTATTTCTACATATAACATCAATATCTTTGTAAATTGAATAACTCAGAATAAGTTTGCTATTTAACAATTCATCAAATAATATTATTTCTAATGTTTCTGCTTCTGAATTATCTTCAACATAGGTTGCTGGTAATCCCTTCAGTTTATTTTTACCACAATATATATTATGTTCTATGTACTTATAATTACTTATTCTACTTCCATTCTTACTTATTATCGTATGTGCTGGATACCTATAATCTGTTGTTCCATAGCTTGGATAATCCTGTTTGATATGTTCTAGTGATGTTGTGTGACTTCCTTTAAACATATTACATGAAGGTCTAAGTTCCCGTTCCATAATATGTTTAAAAGATTCTCTGTGCGTTAATCTTTTTCCATAATAAACATTTTCAACTTGTTCTATACCAGCAATTATTCTTACAATATAGCTTATATTATCATTATAAAGATGAAATTCTCTTGTACTCTTATTAAATTTAATTCCCATTTTAATTAAGTTCCTTCTTAAATTATATTTGTATAATAATAAAATCTAATATTCTTAAAAATATTTAAGACCTATTTCTATACATTTCCTTAAACTAATAAATAAACGCAGTTCAGATTTAATTTTTTATACCACTGGATAACTCTTAAGTATTGTAAGATGTCCAATTATTTCATACTTTCCCAAAGTTGCAGGTATCAAATAACTATCACCTATTTTTATCTTCTCTAGATAACCATCTCCTTTTATAGTTCCTTCTCCATCAACACAGGTTAAAATATCAAATTTTTCTTTATCACTTTCGTCTTTTAATGTTTCATGTATAATGAATTTTTCCATTCCAAAATATTCATTTCTACACAACAAACTTCTTTTGAACCCATCAAATGAAACTTCCTCACCTTCAAGATTTTCACATTTAAGATCAAAATTTATAACTTCTAATGCCTTTTTCACATGTATTTCTCTTGGTCTTCCATAATCATAAACCCTGTAAGTAACATCACTATTTTGTTGAATTTCTGCTATAATAACTCCTTCACATATTGCATGGATAAGCCCACTATTTATTAAAAAGCAGTCACCTTTTTTCACTTCTATTTTGTTTAAATAATTTTCTACTTTTCCTGACTTTATTGCTATTTCAAACTCTTTCTTGGTACAATTTTTAGTTCCAACTATTAAAGCTGCATTAGGTTTGGCATCTACAACATACCAAGCCTCAGTCTTTCCATAATCGCCTTCATATTTAGCTGCATATTCATCTCCCGGATGAACTTGAACTGAAAGCTTTTCTTTTGAATTAATAAGTTTAACTAGCAGAGGCAGCTTCTCTGTAGAAACTTTACTACCAACTAGAGCATGTTTATATTTATTTATTAACTCATCAAATCTTGTTCCTTTTTCTTCTCCATTTTCTACAATTCCTATTCCATTTGGATGGCAAGCTATATCCCAGCTTTCCCCAATACTACCACTTGGAAGATTATCTCTAAACTTTTCTAAATCTCTTCCTCCCCAAATTTTTTCATAATATAAATTTTCAAATTTTATTGGATACATTTTTCCCCTCCATATAGCTTCCATATTTCTTCAATTAAAATTCAACTAAACTTCATAATTAACAACGTTTTCAACTAGTCAATTGTAATAAAAAATCACACCTTTAAACAGTGATTTTTTAGCTTAACGATTAATTAAACAATTATATTATACAGCTAATTAGTAAACATATCAATATAATTTCTATTAGCCGTTTTAATCATAAATTAAGTTTGATATTCTTTGCTTTTACAAAATTTCTTTTAAATATCCAATTAACTCTATTGCTGCTTTTTCATGCGATAACTTCCCAGGATGTTTTCTTGAACCTACAGTTTCTTCGTTAGTATTTGGCAGTTGGAATACCGAAACCTTTTTTTCTCCTGTATTTTTAACATAAATATCTACTGCACGGTAAATTGCTGGGAGCATCTCCCCACCAAGCATTCCGTTTACCCACACTATATTTGCGCTCTTATTAAATTTCCTAAGCTTAACAAGAAAATCATACACAGCCTTTTCGAACGCTTTTAAATCTTCTTCATTAAATGTACCATCTTCATTTAATCTTTGTTTATGCTTTTCACCAGTTACCTCATCTATCCATTCAGGAGAATTAAAAGCTCCTCTATCATTTGTTCCAAGATTCACCACTACAATATCTGGCTGCCACGAATCAAAGTCATTATCTTTAAAAGCCCCTAAATCTTTATTTTTTTCTCCAGTGAGAATCCCACAAACTTTTTCATAGTACTGTGGAATATTAAAATACGGATTATTATCCCAGCTTGTAAGAACTCCCCATCCACTTTCTGAAATAACTCTATGATCAGCATTCAAAGCCTTTGCTACCATTGTGCTATAATTATCTATTGCACTAAACCACATAGAAATCCAATCATCTTCCTGCTTAGCTCCTATCACTCCTTCACCAGATGTAATACTATCACCAATAAATTCGATTTTATATTTCTTCTCTTCTATTGGTAAAAATTCTCCATCAAATTTTACAGCATGTATTTGCATAAAACTTGCTGGATCTCCATTCATAGCTTGAACATCTCTAACTAAGCAAACATTCTTAACTTCATTTTCATTCATACCTCTAAATAGACATATCCAATACTTTCCTGCAGTAAGCATCTGTCTACTTACAGGAACAGAATTAATAACTACGCTTATCCAAGGTTCATACATATCGTAATCTACTTCTAATTCAATCCAAAGTTCAGAGCCTTTTGCATTTAACTCAATACCACTACCTGTCCAAAATATTGTTAATGGAGAAAGACATCCTGTTGTTCTGCCATGAACTTTTAAATTTTCAATATCTGATAATGTATGCACTTTTAGCTTTTTATTTTCTTTCATCTAATTTTTCCTCCTAAATATACACTTTATCTTAAAAAATATTTTTACTATTAAATTTATTCTACATTTGTAATCTTTTCAATTTATAAAATTCACCTTTTTTCTCCATAAGCTCATCATAAGTTCCAAACTCCTCTAAGCCACCATTCCCTATAACTGCAATCTTATCTGCATTTCTAATTGTAGATAATCTATGAGCAACCACTAAGGTTGTCCTATCTCTTACTAAATTTTCAATTGATTCTTGTATCTTTTTTTCTGAAATACTATCTAATGCAGATGTTGCTTCATCAAGTACCAATATTTTAGGATTTCTTGCAAATGCCCTTGCTATAGATATTCTTTGGCGCTGTCCACCAGAAAGATTCATTCCATGCTCAGTTATTTTAGTATCTACTCCATCTGGAAGCGACTCTATTAATTCTTCTAAATTGGCAGCCTTGATTATTTTATTTAATTCTTCATCTGAAATACTATTTGTTCCATAAATAATATTTTCACGAATAGAATCAGAAAATAAAATTGCATTTTGTGGCACAACTGCAATATGTGACCGATAACTTTGAAGATTAAGTGTTGCAATATTTTGATTATCAATAAGTACTTGTCCTTCTGTTGCTTGAAAAAATCCAATTACAAGATTTAAAATAGTTGATTTTCCAGCTCCTGAAGCACCTACAAAAGCTATTGTTTCACCTGGATTTATAGTAAAATTTAAATTTGTTAAAATTGGAAGTTCACTATCTTTATATTGAAAATTAACATTT
The DNA here is from genome assembly GCA_029256485.1 of Clostridiaceae bacterium. The sequence continues at coordinate 4,529 of JAQSXU010000117.1, read as the reverse complement.
CTAAATGTAATTTCACCTTTAACCTCTTTAATTTTCTTTTTCTTACGATTATTTTCTATATCATCAGAAAGAAGTATATCACCAATTGAAGATACGGATTCTAAGCCTTTCGCAATAGTAGGTAACAATGTTATAACACCTGCTATCTGAGCAACTATTGATCCAAAATAAGTTTGATAAAGCACAACTTCACCTATTGAAATATAACCTTTTACTGCTATATACCCTGTAAATCCAAGACATATTATTTGGAAGACTTGAAATGCTACCCAGCTTATTGATGAAAAATATGCCTGAATTAGATCTAATTTCAAACCCTTTTTCGCAACGTTAACTAGCTGTCTGTCTATTTTCTTCGTTTCTTGTTTTTCTAAAGCATGAGCTCTTGTAACAGGAATTAATTCTACCATCTCCATTACACTAACTGAAGTTTCTTCCATCTCTTTTCTATAATCACTATTATATCTTTTAATTTTCCCACTAAATACAATAATAATAATCACTGCTACAGGTATAGTTCCAACAAAAAATATAAATACTGTTAAACTTTTAAAAATTACAACCCCCAATGCTACAACAATATTTAAAGCTATACCTAATATAGTAATAAAAACTTGAGATGATAAATTTTCGATTTGCTCCACGTCCCGCATAATTTTTGATTGCAAACGTCCTGATTGCATTTCATTATGATATGCAATAGAGAGTTGCTGCAATTTTTTAACGAGAGTGCTCCTTAATTCTCTTTCAACACTTCTTATAGTTTTAGCATATAACACTGTATGTATATAATTTGTGGGTACATTTTGTAGTACCATAACGAGGATTATAATAATATTTACTATAATTATATTAACAGCATTCTCACCTTTATCAGTTGCAGCATTTATAATATTTGCTGATACAACAGGCATAACCCATACAGGAGAACTTTTAATCAAAAAGAATATAACTGAAAAAAAGAGATTTAAATAATGTCCTTTATATATTCCAATAAGAGTTTTCAAAGTATTATTTTCATTTTGTTTGAATATTTCTAAAAGAGCTTCTTCTTGTGGTTCTAATTTGTCATCTAATTTATTTTTAAATTCTATCACTCTTTCACCACCATATCATAATATTTCTTTATAATTTTTTCTGCTGGTTTTCCATATACCTCATATCCCTTATCATTTTTAGCTCTACTTAATAAATACTGACTTCCTGCCCAATCCCACATAGCAAAACCAGATACCCATTCACGCTTAATTGAAGATTCAAACATAGTTTTGTACCATTCTGCTTGCTCATTTAAATCTATGTTTCCTTCAAGACTCCAATCATTCGGAACCTCTGAAGAACCTTTTGTAGACATACAACCCGCTTCTGCAAAGAAAAATGGTTTATTATATTTCTTCACTACCTTTTCAATACGATTCAATTCTTTTTCCCAATCAGAAATAGGATAATAACCACTCGAAGAAATAACATCTACACAATCCCACCATTTTACATTATGCTCTTGATATTTATCTGTATTATAAGATACAATTCCTTTGTAAACATTTCTGATATCTGAAATAAGTTTACGCCACTCATTTTCTCTACGCTCTGCCATAACCATTTCACAACCCGCTATAAACATTTCACAACCTGTTTTTTGAGCAATATTAGCATAATGAAGTTGAAAATCTGTATATGAAGCAAACCATTTACTCCATTTTGGCTCACAGTGAACATCTTCATCAAAAAAATTAATATGTGCTCTCCAGGTCCCATTTTTACAATTAACCGTTGGCTTAATAGCTATTCTAAGCCCAATATCCTTTGCATAATTTATAATATCTTCTAATTCTTCATCCGATACAGTTGAATTAGATATATAACAAATCTCTTCTGATTGCGGAGTATCCTGTAATCCATTTGGTACAAGTATTATAAAATTAATTCCAATTCTTTCTTTTAAATTATCTAAACTCTCATAAGTTTTCTTCTTCAAATAGCTACCCTTCCTAGCAAAAGGTGCAAATGTAAATCCTTTTATATACTCCATAAGATTCATTCCTTTCTTTTAGTTAATACAATAAAAAATAATATTCTTGTTTATTATTTTTTTATTGCACCGTTATCCACATATACTATATCAATTCTATTTTTTATCTGATATAATACAATTGTTTAAAAATAGAACAAATCTATTTTATGGAGGCTATCATGAATTATTTATTTGAAGAGATTAATGTTTTAGTATCACCCTACGAAGCTTTTATAGCTGGTACCAAATATGGAAATTTCCCAATCAAAGCTCATTGGCATTATTATATGGAAATTATTTTTATCCTTAAGGGAACTTCATTAATAAACTGTAATAATAATGAATACATTCTTGAAGCTGGTGACTTAATTTTATTCCATCCACAAGTAGTTCATTCAATTTTTTCAGTCTCCAACGAACCACTAAAATACGGAGTGCTAAAGTTTGATATAAACAATCTTCACATAAACAGTAATTATACCCCAAAGCTTAGTTCAATCTTTAAATGTGCAATAGATAACCCTTATGCTGATATATTAATTTCTTCAAAAGCATTTAATAGTTCAATAGAAAGTATATTCACAAACTGCATTGAAGAAGTGGCCAATAAAGACTATGGCTACGATATCCGTTTTCAATCTTTAGTTTCATCATTATTGATAGAAATTCTTAGAATTTGGAGAAAAAATGGATTTGATACAAATAATATAATGTTAACTCCTTACGACACTGATTCATTACACACAATATTGCAATATATAGATGAACATTCACATGAATCAATAAAAGTTGAATCTCTTGCCGAGAAGTGCCACATGAGTTATTCATACTTTGCCAAGAAATTTCACGAATTATATGGTCAATCCTGCAAGGATTATATTGAATTTATAAGATTGAGTAAAGTTAAAGATTTATTGTTATTCACAAACTTTGACCTTAACTATATCAGTCAAGAAACAGGCTTTGCAGATTGTAGTCATTTAATACGAACCTTTAGAAAAAAGTCAGGTATAACTCCAAAACAATTTAGAAAACAACACCTTATAGATCGCAAATATTAAAATTTGCAAAAAAAGAAGGCCCCAATTACTTAAGCTATCGAGAATATTGATATAAGCCTATATATTCTCGATATAATACTACGTAAAAGAGTTCCTTTATTCTTACCTTATTATGATACTAATATTCCTAAAATAGTTACTTCGTTTGCTGTACCTTCTTTAATTACATTTATTTCAATTTTATATTTCTTAACTTCATCGCTTAATTCTAATATCTCAGTTGCAGAATAATCTCCCCAACCATCTTTAAAACAAGTATCTATTAATACCTTTTCTTTATCATTAACTTTGACACTTATTTTTCCCGAATTTTCAGAAATACTCTTTTTATATAGCAAAATAATATTTTTTGCAGATATCTCAAAAGACAATCTTCCATGATCAGCAATTTTCCCGTCATGTTTCCATCCATTCTTAAATACTTGAAATCCTTCATCATAATTATTAAATCCTAGGATTTCTTCTGGTTTTATACTAGAACCATTTAAAATTTTTCCATTTATATATCTATCCTCAAATACACAAGGTATATCTAAAATATCATCTAAAATCTTTATTTCTTCGCCTTTTTTATAGTCGTTATTATAAATATTATTAATAAAATGAGCTAATAATTGAGATATTATATAGTGCCCATCATCATTTGGATGAACCTCATCAGTTAAAACATCAGAAAATTTCATTTTATTTTTTTCAACTTCACATTTAAGAGCATCTCTAAAACTTATCATTGGTACATTATATCTATTGCCTATTTCTACTTGTTGTTCAAGAGCATCTCTAAAACTTATCATTGGTACATTATATCTATTGCCTATTTCTACTTGTTGTTCTTGAACATTTAATCCTGTATCCATAGTCATGAACACCTCTACTACTGCTGGTCTATTTTCACTAGACAATAATCTTCTAATTAAGCTTTCATATGCAACTTTACAGGAATAATCTTCATCATCGTTTACAGCTGCATCAACAAAAACTATATCTGGGCTTTGCTTTATCACCTGCATCTCTGCTCTATGCACCCCAATTAAAGATCCAGTAGCACCTACCCCTGCGTTTATATGTTTCACATTTACATTGTTAAACTTATTTTCAAACCACTTATATGTCAATTCAACATAGCATTTTTCTGGAACTGTAGAATTACATCCTTGTGTTATTGATCCACCTAAAAATGCAACGGTTATATTATCACCTTTTTCAATTTTAGCAAATAATTTTAATATTCTACTTATATCGCCCTTATTTACTAATGAACTATCAAGCATCTCCTCTGTAATTTTAAATTCCACTTTTCTCCCTCCTAATGAATTCATTAATAAAGCCAATAATAAAACACAAGATAATTTACGCAAGTGTTATGAATTATCTTGTAATTATTTTTTTAATTCTTTAACTGTGTCTTTTATAACTATTTTCCCACATATAACTCTTCTTGCTGGTTTATAGTC
>JAQSXU010000116.1 GCA_029256485.1 Clostridiaceae bacterium | reverse complement strand
TAAAAACTAGATTTTTATTATTGTACTATTTTTTATTAATGGGGGCTATTCTTTTATATATTTTTTCTTAGCTTGATGGCCATGTGGCCGTACCCCCTATATGTCAATAATTATAATGATATTAGTGATTGTGGTGAAATTATCAAAAAACTATGAACATACGTTATTGAAAAATAAATAATTGTATGCAAATAGTATCAATTTCAAGAGATGATACTAAAATTTAAGACCGTATATGGTAAGTCATATACAGTCCAATACCGGGTTTACCCGAGATACATGTAAAATTGAAACACTTAATAAGAATATTATACATTTTATGAGTTTTGGGTGCTTTATCTAAAAATATAGTCTTTATTTCATCAAGTGTACCCTAATGACACTATTAGAATGTGTTTCACTATGGTTATAAAAATAATATATGAAATGTTTCAAACATAAATAGACTTCATGCAACACCTATAAAACACTACATAGCCACATGATGGATATTAATTCCAGCATGTGGCTCATTTTTACTCGTATGTCGGCTGTATCCGTATGAGAGCTTTAGAGCAATAATTTAAGATAACTATAATTCTTTTTATAGTTTAATTATCTTATGATTTTTAAATCTGTTCCATAAAAATCACTAAAGCAGTACCACATATATAAATTATTATCTAAATTTACTATTTTGCACTTTTTATTATTAATAGTTATTTTTCTTATATTTCCATTATGTAAAAAACCATAATATAAACCAGTATCTTTTAAATTGTTATTATAAGATATTTTTTGCCAATGACGGTTAGTATCACTAACTTCATTCATTGCAGTATACCCCATAAGTTGTGTTACTTTCCAATTATTCAATAAATTTTTCTTTGTAATAAGCAAATATAATGCATCATTATTATCCTTAAGAATAAATATTACTGAACTTTTGTTAATAGTTATTTTTTTTAATACCGTAGTATTATTAGCAGTATATTTTTTATTATAGGATAAAAGTGATTTCTCAGAAGTGCTATTATAAAAAAAATTATATGAAAAAATTATTGAAAATACTATTATTGAAAATACTATTATTAATAAGTATTTTTTCTTCATTATTACAGCTCCTAACAATAGATAATATATATAAATAATACAACAAAGAATGTTTTTAGGCAAATAAGTAAATATTTTATAGACAATATGTTAAAATACACTTAAAAAGTGTTAATATAGTAATTAATAATAAATATTGAATTAATTACATAAAATTACTTCAATGAAATAAGGAGGAATATAATGAATAAAAAATTAGTGAGTTTTTTATGTGCATTAACTTTAGTTTCAGCTATATCATTACAACAAACTCAAACTAAACAAGTAAGTGCGAAACAATTAGACAATACTCAAAATCAGATTTATGAGAAAAATATTAAAGTTAATTTAAGGGGGATTAATTTAAGTGTCACAAATAATGAATTAAAGCTTTCAAAAAAAAGTAATCTTATAAGTTCATACAATTCAAGTTTACAAAATCCACAATTAAACGATCAAAATATTTCTAATCTTAATGAAATAGTAAAAGATGAATCCATAAAAGAAAATCTGATAAATCTTGTAAAACAAGGTAAAACACCTGTTGCAATTGCTACTAAAAGTGTTTATGAAGAAAGAAGTTATGATGATAAAACTAAAAATGAGAAAGATAGGTTATTAACTATAAAGGAAGTTAATAATTTAAAATCTAATACTAACGAAGGTGATATTACTGTAAATAATCAACCAACTGGTAATCATACAGTAAAAGGCAGGTTAACGTTATCAGTAACAGCTTCACCATCTACTGCTGTGGGACAATATTGGGTACAAGCTGGTGCCTCTTGGAGTTTATCCGGTGCTTATATACCTAATTCTAGCGATGCACCTGGATCTGGTGATGACTTTATAGGTGTTGGTTGGAATAGTAAATATTGTACAATGAGCAATCCATCAGCTACAGGAGCTTATCAAGGAGGTACAACATTTACGCCAACTGTATCAACAATAAATCCAAATGCAGGAACCGTTTGGTCTTTTGTTGATGATGAAAATGTTGGCAGTTATCAAGTTCTTTCTTCTAGAGCTTATGCAGGTGTTGGAGTTGAAAATACTGGTTCATCGGGATATGCTGCATTTACAGCGTTATATGGTCATACATGGAGTAGTGTAAACTATTCAGCTTCAATTAGTGCTGGTGGTGGAAGTATTAGTTTGTCACCAACTTCAAATCAGTGGACTACTGCTGTTAGTGTAAGTGATAATTTTAATTAATATAAATTTTAAGAAGGTGACAGTATATGAAAAAAATATTAAAAGTATTTTATACTTTTAGTTTAATATTATCTATATTTATATGTACTAATCAATTTATTGCAAAGGCAGATACAATAACGGACTCTTCACTTATTAGTAATATAGCAATAAATTCAGCAACAGAAAATATGGGATGGAAAGATGTTTATATTTCTAATATTAAAAATGTATATGATTTTAATGATAAATTAGTAGCATACAGTGTGGATTTAAAAGACAAAACGACTGGATTAAAAGGTTATGAAATAATAAGTGCTAATGAAGAAGATGGACCTATTTTGGAATTTTCTAAAGGTAGATATTCTCCATACGATAGAGTTTCAAATAAAGACAAGTGTATCTACAATGGATTTTTAAGTTATTATTCAAAGAATGCAGTATCATCTAAAGGTAAGACGATTACTGAATATTATGACATAAAAAACAATTCAAAATTAAATCAAGATAAAATAAATTATTCTGTAAAAACTGCTAAAAACAAAGAATATAAATCTTCAGACCCAAATAAATCATTAAAAACACGTACATTATTTTCATCAAAAGTACAATCAAATAGTTTGTATAATACAAATATTCAACCACAAGAAGTATTACAAAATGTGGCTACTCAAAAATTATTAGAAGATGTACCAGATGATTATTGGTATAAAGGATGTACACCAACAGCCATTGCAATGGCTTTAGAATACGATTATTATAATTATACTCCAGAGTTTGAGCCTTTAGTTAATGTATTAGCACCTGCAATAGGAACTGAGTCCAATGGAGATACTGCGTTGGGTAATAATGTAATTAATGGAATATCACAAACAATGAAAAATTACGGAGTAAATGTATCAAGTAGTTTCGATGGTTGGGGTAGAAATAATTCTACCTATGATGAATTTGTTAACGAAATTAATAATAATCATCCAGTGGTAGCTAACGTGATTGGCAGTACTTATACTTCATGGGGATATCCAGCACCACAAGGATTTGGAAATCATTCATGTGCAGGTATGGGATATGAATATACAAGTAATGAGAAATTCATAGTTGTTCATGATGATGCTATGGATGGAGATGTTTATTGTGATTTCAACAGTTCTGCATTAGGTGATAATATATGGTTATATATACACTGATATCAAAATTAAATAGAAGTTAGGAGTGATTAAGTAATGATACGCAATAAAGTATTAAAGTTTCTTTCATTTTCTATTATTTCAACTGTTTTATGTACAACAATTATGGGAACAACAAGTGTTTTTGCTAATGAAAATGTTTCTAAAACGAAAGATAATTATTATGATAAAATATCAAGAATATATTCTAATAAATCGACTCAAAAAGAAAAAATTGATTATATTAATTTAAAAATAAATAATCCTAATAAAAATGTAATTAAAATTAGTGAATTTAATTTATATAAGAGAATTGATAAGCAAAAAGGTATTTTGCCAACACAAAAAAATTCAATGGTAAGAAAATATTTAGATTCCATTAAGAATTTAAGTAATAAAAATATTAATGAATTAAAGCAACTTGGGTATAGTGATACAAGAATTAAGCTATTAAAAGAATCATCTTCATTGATATCAAAAAATTCTAGTCAATTAAAGGCAATATCATTAAATAGTAATATATTAGATGAAGTAGGTAGCATAGTTACAGTGAGTGCAACTTTAGATGGATACTACCATGATACTGCCTACTCACCTACTAGTCCAATATTCAAAACATTAATTTATGTTGCTTATCAATGGAAATGGTCAGAAGCTCCTATTGTTAGAGATAATGATGGATTTGCTGTAGCATTTAATACTAACAATAACTTACAAATATATTATACTAATGATGGAGTAGGTTATTATAATGCAATAGATAATTCATTTTACAAAGATATAGATTATTCAGTTCAAGCATCAAATAGTGAGAGCTCCAATAAAAATGGTTTATATTTTAGTTTCCCAATGGGACTTAATAGCGATACTCTATATAAAAAGAAATATTCACTTGATGGATATTCACTTAATGTACTTGTAAATAACAATTCTTATGTAGATGAATTTAATATTAGTGGACTATATGCTCATTCGCTAGATACAACAAATCCAGAATTTTTACTTGATAATAATGGAGTACAAGTTAGCACAAAATATAGTCAGGTTTCAACATTATATTCTACATCAAAAGATTTTAAATATAGTGACTTTGATCCTAATTCATATTAATAACTAATTGTATACAATATGTATTCTGTTAAAATTTAAGGAGCTGTCTCACAATAGAAATTAATTTCTGTTGTGAGACAGCTCCTTAAATAAATTTATCAATACATTAACAGAGGCTATTTATTTGTTAAATTGTTTGAATTGATAATGTATTGAACAAGTGCATTTGCTTTTGGACTACCAATCCCAGTAACTAAATCATAACTAGATTGAGCATTGAAGCCACCATTGTTTTCTGTAGCAACATCATGATATTCTATATTATATGGGGTAATGGGAGCATCCGTGTATGCTGGTACTACTCCTAATTTCGTCAAATTTAGGTTTTCTGTAATAATTATATATATTATATTGAGACATCACCTATTTTTAGGAAGCTATAGCGTAAATAGCTCTAGTATGCTAAATTTAATATAAATAATATTATGGAGGTAATAAATGTATAAAGATTTATATATATTTCCAGCATTATTTGAAAGTGAAGAGCAAGGATATTGTGTTACATTCCCTGATTTACCTGGATGCATTACACAAGGAGATAACTTAGAAGAAGCATATGCAATGGCTAAAGAAGCATTAGAGCTTCACTTATATGGTATGGAAGAAGATGGAGATAATATTTCCAAACCAACTAAACCTAATAAAATAAAAGTAGATGAAAATTCATTTGTTTCTTTAATTGAAGCTTGGATGCCTTTAGTGAGACGTGAAATGAAAAATCAAACTCCTTAAATCAGATTTTTAATAATGTTTTTAATAACGATTAGGTTAGTAATATCAATGCTTAATAGCGATTCATTAATATCAATTTTAATAATTTTATGTGATTATATATTCAAAACAGCAACTTAATATAAAAAATGCTGTTTTTTTGTTGTAAAATGTATTTATTAATAACTATTTTAATAATAAAATTAATAACAAATATCCTAGTAATATCAATATTTTAGAGCAAGTTGTTAATACAAATTTTAATAACATTTTTAATAACGATATGTTTAACTAAATAATTCTATGGAGGTATTTTATAAAGTGATTAAGTCCAGGTCAGAAAAAATACAAAGTTGGAAAAATACAATAGCTTTTAATAACCTTGAAGGTGGATACACAGCAAGTAAGCATTTATTAGATCTAATAGAAAAAGAAATAGATGGTAAAATTAATTTTAAAGAAATGGTATCAGAACTAATTGAATTATATAAAAAAGATATTAAAGAAACCAGCAAAAATAAATTATAGTCTAAAAAAGCCAAACGATTGGAGATTTCAGACTATAATTTTACTAATGTTATGTAGTAAAAATTTGTACACTCTATCCATATAAATTATTCCATAATAACTACTTAAAATGAAAAATGCACCTTCTAAAAACGTTGATACTGCAAGGCTGGCATGTATAATATATCAATAGATGCACCTCAAAGCAATAAAATACACAGCCTTTGCACCACTGTTTAAATCATTGACTTTACTGGCTTTGCCTGTAATTTGTGGCTTAAAAAGCACCTCCCTTATCCTGCCTTCTGACTACATTATGATACAAATCCAAATTTTTCTAAATATTATATGTTGTTTTTTTGTTTAACTTGTCTTGCATTTGAACTATTTCTTTTATGAATCTGACTACTTTTCTCTAATTCTTCAAGAAGCTTTTTATAATCTGCATTATATTTTGATATATCTGTATTGTATTTGCTTTGAAGCTTTTCAATTTCGTTTTGGTGAAGCTTCTTCAACTCAAGTAATGATTTATCCTTTTCAATTTCTAATTTATCTTTAATTTCCTGACTATCTTTTTCATGATCTTTATTTAATCTCTGTAAATCAGCTGCATAAACAGCTTTATTATTTTCAATAGTTTTATTAAGCTGATCAATGCTGTGTTCTTTCTGCTTTATATTATCGTTTAAAGCTATGTTATCGTACTGTTGTTTACTTAAAAGCTCTTTAACTGAAGTTATTTCTTCGCTTAACCTTTTATTTGTAGATTTTAATTCTTGTAAACCTATTAATTCTTCTTGTAGTTTACCTATATTAAGCTTATAACTGTTATTTAATTCCTGAAGCTGACTATTACTCTTTTCTATCTCTTCTCTATCTTTACAACTGTCATTGTAGGCTGATTGAAGTAATTCATAATTTTCATTAATCTCTTCTATCTGGGGTAATACCAGCAGCCGTGTCATGTACTGAAAAGCATATACCATATAAAGGAAATTAAGAGTCTACTATAATAGTTATAAAACTTAAAGTAGACTCTTGTGTTTTAAGAAGATTATTTATGCTTGTCCTGAAACAGTATAAGTATCTATTGGAATTCTTTCATCCATATCCAAATCAAAATTCCCATATGGATTTACATGATTATAGATTAGTGGAGTCAAAGCTCTGAAATCTTCAGGTGACATCATATTGTACCATTTCTTTTCAGATAATACGTGCTGTATCATTAATGTATTTACATATACCAAGCAATTTTGTAAGAGATGGAGACTTAACACGGAAAGTTCCTGATCTTCAATTCTGTTTGTTGATATTTCACCACTTTTACCGTAGAAAATAAATGAATTGGCTGAATTCCAGTTCTCAACCACATTAAGACCTTCATGTATTTCTATTCTCAATTCTTCTGAATTTAAGTATTCACAAAGAAATATAGTTTTTATAGCTTTTCCTAATTCAGCAAGCGCAAGGTATGTTGGATGCTTTAAATTGTTTCTAGTGAACCTTTTTAATATAGCTTCTGTCTCAGCAGTACCCAGCCTTAAAGCAGTTGCATATTTTATCATTTGATCGTACTGCTGTCTTATAAGTTCCCAATTTATAGGTCTTGTTAACACTGGCTGCAAGTTAGAATATGCTTCACTCATTCCAGTATCCGGTCTATATAATTTTTGTGAATGTATTGCTTTAATTCTAGGCATTAGATTAAAACCTAGCAGATGGCAGAAAGCAAAAGCAACTTCACTTTGACCATGAGAATCTACAAAGTTTTTTTCTATCTCCATATCAGTACAGTGTTTTAATAATCCTTCTATCATTGCTGATACCTCAGAAGATGAACACTGCTTTAATTGTGAGTATATGCAGGTAGAATTTTTTTCAACATGCCAGTATATCATTACACCACGTCCACGATATCTAATATGCCATTCTGTCATTAAATTCTGATCCCATGCTCCAAATTTTTTACTATCTGAAGCACAGGTTGTTGTACCTTCACCCCAGATATCTTCTACTCGACTTTTAAGTATGGCATTAACTACTGTTGATATTGCATTATGTAGATTATCTTTATTTATAAATTTCCTTTTTATATAAAGTAAATCTTTATAACTTTCACCATGATTTCCTGCTGAAATACGCTTTAAACCTGTGTTTGTTCCTAATCCATACAAAGCTAAAATAAGACGTTTTTGAATTAAAGCTCTGTCTAATTTTTCGTATGTAGCTACAGTTTTAAAGTTGTCAGTAAAATTTATTCTTAAATCAGCTTCCTTAAGTACATCAAGTAAATTAGTCATGGGCCAGTGTCTCATGATTTCAGCTTTTATTTTTGACAAGTTCAAAGGTTCATCTTGTGGTTCACTGGGAGATAACGTAATCCAACCTTTATTATTTTTATTGGATATACGTACTTTTGGATTTTTAGGAATACCAGTATCTAGTTTGTTTAATGCATTATACATAGATTGTTTAATACTATTTATAAATTTTTCTGAATCTAACGGTTGTTTTAAAGCTTTATAATTTTCTTCTTTGCGTTCTTCAAAGTCAGTTGGTAAGTCTTCATCAGTATTTCTATATCTATTTGCACCAACTACCCATATTTCTTTACAACGTAATTTATCTCTTAAAGCCTGTAAGGTAACAATTTCATAGTTTATTCTATTTATGCGTTCATGGCCATTATCATCGGTTTCTATAACTGCATCTTTCATAGATGTACGAATAACACCATCAATTGGTATAAGTTCATTGTCGGTAAAATAATGAGTACCTATATTATAATATTTCTTGATAATATCCAAAGCTTTTATAATAGGTTGATGTATCTGATTATTTGAGCAAAATTTTAGAGTATCAAGTATTTCTGGAACCATTCTTCTATAATGATTACTATAAGATGACCTCATAACCGTATATACTTTTTGCCTATATGCAGAACCAGTATTCTTAAGCTCTTTTACTAAATCATTTAATGTACTCTCACTTACAATTGGAAATAATACTTTCTTTATTATACCGTCTGGATTGTTTACAGCGGCATCTGCCATTTGAAATAAAATATTTGTTTTTCCATTGACACGTCTAAAATCATTTAAAATTTCTTTATCTACTTTTCTTTCAGCTCTAACACCTATCCTATGAATAATTTGTATTAAAAGTTCAATAAGATTATCTGTAATTTCTCTACTTCTAAGCCAAAAAAAAGATGATAATAGAGTGTAGCGAAGTGGTTTTGCATGCCTACGAAGTTCTCGTAAATCTTCTGAAACAGCTCTTAATTTATACTTTTTAAGTATTTTTTGAGGAATATTATTAAAAAGATCTTCTGGAAGATTAATTTGTTGAATTGTTTTAAGTTTAGTTACTTCTTTAAAGACACTTTCTAATCCAATACGTCCTGGATCAGCTCTTAAATCACTAAAAGAAATATTATCTGAATTGCTGTAATCTAATTTATTTTCTTCATAAGTAGTTAAATCATTGATTAAAGTGTCCATCTTATTCAAAGCTTCCTTTGATAATTTATCAAAAGTTTCTTGAAAGAATTTATTTTCATAAGTAAAAATAGCAGATTTAGTTATACGATCTATACGTTCAGGTGTTGGAGGCTCAATTTGTAATTCTCTAAATCTACTGTAAGCAACATCCTTTAGATTATCTATATCAGCATCATGGTAAAAAACATGTTTTGATAACCAATTTGATATAATATCAGCATCTTCTGAGGTAGGTTCCCTAAATCCAACATGTTCTCTAATTTGAGACTTATGATTATAATAAGTCCTGCTAGTCATATCATAATTATCAAAAAGGTTTCCTGGGACTTGAACTTGTTTTGCAATATAGTCTAATACCATTTTAGGTATCTCTTTTTTTGAATTTGGAAATCTTGCTTCATACTGAAAAAATTTTAAAAGTACCGTAAATCCTAGTTTAGTTTCACCAGTTTTATTTCCAATAAGAAACATTTCATTTGGCATAATTGTAAAATGATCAATTAAATCATCTAATTCCCAATTTCTCCTCACAGAATATCACCTCATTCATATAATTCAATATTTGATAACAATAATATCATATAAGTATAGTAAAATAAATGACCGTTTAATTTACTATATTTACTCTTTTCTAAAGTTACGAAAACAAGCCATTTTTGTAGTAAATAAAATCGGTCAATATATCAAAGTAAATATATTGACTAAAATCAACCTTTAATTTACGATAATAGTATCGATTATTTGAAAGGATGTTTGAATATGATATTTGGATATGCACGGGTAAGTACTCAAGAGCAGAATTTAGATAGACAATTAGATTTTTTAAAGGCAGCAGGTGCAGAAGAGATAATACAAGAAAAAATAACTGGAACAAAAGCTGATAGACCAAAATTAAATAGACTTCTAGACAAAATAAGGAAGGATGATATTATATTAGTGGCAGATCTTACGAGACTAAGTAGAAGTACAAAGGATTTATTCAGCTTAGTAGATAAGATTGAAAAGAAAGGTGCCAATATTAAAAGTTTAAAAGAAAGCTGGCTGGATACTACAACGCCCCAGGGAAAATTAATGTTTACCTTTATGGCTGGAATAAGCCAGTTTGAAAGAGATTTAATAAGCCAAAGGACAAAGGAAGGATTGGAAGCAGCAAGAGCTCGAGGAAGAAAAGGTGGCAGAAAACCTAAACTTGATGATAATAAAAAGAAAGCCATATATGAATTATATCAGCAGAAGAAAACTACCGTTAAGGATATATGTAATATGTTTGATATAACCAAACCAACTTTATATAAGGTAGTAGAACAGGTTAGTAAAATCAATGCTTCATAAGAAATATTAAAATATGTTTATATTTAGTAAATAATCAATGATTATTAAAAAATTAGCCTTAGAGAGCTATGCTTTGTAATTATTAGGTATACGGGAGGATGAATTATGCCAAGACCAGTTAAATATAGGAAAATAGAGAATTTACCCCAATATACATACTTTGTACCAATGGGTAGAAGAAAATGTGAAATTGAAGATATAA
>JAQSXU010000401.1 GCA_029256485.1 Clostridiaceae bacterium | reverse complement strand
TATACCTTTTTTGCTGAGATTTAGAATTAACTGTTTTATATTACAAGCAATATACAATTCTTTTAGTTTAATACTTAAAATAGAAGACAACTTTTATTAATTTATATAAAAGCTGTCTTCATACTTGTTATATTTTTACTATTATTTATCAATCTTCATATCATATTCATAACTTACTTGTAAATTGATTAAATCCCACTAGAACCTAATCTCAAATCTTCCAATATTCACTTTTATAAAAGTCAAAGTTTTTTCTTCCTTTAGATAATTCTAATCTTATTTAATATAATTTATTATACTATTTACGTCTATTTTTATTATAATCGTTAATAAATTTAGTAATTATAGGTAGCGCAATAAATATTGATATAAATCCAATTGTGGATACTATGTCATTATGAAAATACTCACCTATTACCATAACTATAAAAGGTAACATAGCCAAAAGTGTTGCTAATCCTACTACATATTCTTTTTTATACAGTATGCCTAATGTAGCAATTACTGCAATTAACACACCTAATCCCATTATTATTATTGTTGCATCTCTACCAGCCATTGATATAAAAATTAAAGATATGGAAAGAGGTATCATACTCTTTTTTAACTTTTCTCCTATTTTTCTCATTATTAACTCCCGTATATTTCTTCTTTTTTTCTACTTATTCTATTATCTATATAAGCACCTACTGCAACAGTTGCACCAAAAGCAATTGCCGAACCTATCCTATAGTTGCTGCAACTCCAGCAATTCCACCAACTAAATCAAGTGCTTCACCAACATGTTTTGCAGCGCCTTTTGAACCCCTGGCGGCAACACCTGGTGTAGTTACATACTTCTGGAGGGTAAGTTTTCCAGTAGACACAAATCCCCTAGTGGTTTTAGGTATATATTTTTTTGCTGAATGTTCTCCAGCTTTATCTATTCATCCATATACAGTTCCCTTCAAATATGGATTATTCATTATTGTTGAAACAGCCGATTTAAAAGTTTTAATGATGCTATTTGCTACTTTAATTATGCTAATTCTTAGTCAATCATTCAATAAAACATCAAAAAAGTAATTCAAGGATGTAGCCTTAAAATCATATCCTTGAATTACTACTCTATATTATTTCTGTGTGATAATTTACATTAACTTGCTATAATAATTATCCTCATTGCCTTTTCCATCCCCAATCTTTTTGTTCTCTCCACTTACAAATATTTAGATATGTTTTTCTTCTGCATATATTTTATTTTTTACACTTTCAAAAACTTCTAGAGCACTGTATTCATCATTGTAAAAATCTTCCCAAAAACCAGGTCTTGCCCATTCTGATGGAAGTATTGAATAGCTTTCATCACTATCAGTATAAATTATCCAATATGATGATAATTTACCTGATACTATATTAAACAATTTTGCAGGAAACAAAGATACAATTTTCTCATCATCTATAATTCTGTAAAGAACATAATCCCCTATAGACTTACTAAATAAAGATATCTCTTTATTGTAAAATTCTATAGATAAAACTACATATTCTTTATTTAAAGTAATATTATCATATACAGGTTTCTTATTATTAATTTTATTATTTATGCATTTCACTTTCATAACATATTCAACTTCCTATCTATTTTCTAAATTTTTATAAAAGTGTACCTGAAAGTTTCCACTTGGACTTCTGAACGTTGGTGTAGACATTTTTGCCCAATTGCTTATGGAACCGCCATCTGCAGTTAATGCTTCTATTACCTTTATATTTTTTAGTCCACTTCCTAGAATTAGTTTTCTTGAATTTTCAACTACATTTGGATATAATGTGCCACTTTTTGTAAACACTGAACTAGCTTCCTGATATGTTAATTGTGCTTTTAGTCTTACTGCATTTGCTGCATTGCTAGCAGACCCAGTGCCTTGTCCACCTTTAGATAAATTTCCACCACTCTTACTTGAAACTTTTGCCGCAGTAGCTCCACCACCTGTTACAGCAGGTAATAGTCTTGGATTCTTTATAATAATCCCTATACCTACTGCTGCAACTATAGCAGTTACAGCTACTATAACCGTGGTCACTACATGTTGTACAATTGTATTAACAACATTTTTAACAATATTCTTAGCCCCTTGAATTATCTTGCTAAAGCTAGGCCAATTAACACTAGGATCAGACATATTTACTGGGTTATTCATGCAATAAGCAAATACATTATGGGATAGTAAATTCCCAACATTTCCACCATAGGCATCAGCATTAATAAACCTTCCCCACTCAGCATTATAATATCTTGCATTTAAGTAGTATAGTCCTGTTTCACCATCATACCTATAGGCCCCTATACCTGTATGGATTCTTAGCTCCTACATTTGAAGCTAGAGTTCCTGCCTTATCAAACAGTCCTATGATATCTCCCTGGGCATTTCTTATATAATAGTACTCTGTTCCATTTAGGTTCATACTTATAAGATCGCCTTCACTGTCATAGGTGTAATAGATTTTGTCTGTGCCATTGCTCTCAAAAGAAAAGAGAAGAACACTTTCTCTACTGTCCTTCTCTAACTTTAACTTTGTTTTACATTGAAATTTTTCTTTAACTATATTTACAATCCTCTTAAGTTATTCTTTTAATTTATACTTTATCACTGTAAATTTAATTCTAAAAAGTTTACTTAATAATTCATTCATAAACTTATATTCCTTACAAAAAGATTGTTAATATATTTTACATTAATTTTCCCATTGTATCCCTATTTCTTCAAAAGAAATTTTGCTTTCATATAATCCTTCTTTATCCTCTGTACCTATTTTATCTATTTCTTTCTCAGATAAAGTTATTATTTCATTAGGAGAATTTTCTTTTCTCTTATATATACTTATTAATAAATCAACCTGCTTCTGTGTCATCTCGTAATATTCTTTCCATTCATTAATGGCTTTATCTATTTCCATCATTTGTACTTCTAATAAAAACCCCCCATTTTCTTTAAAATCATTAATTTTATCATTTGAAAAGCCATCATTTTCATCCCCCCAAAATGCTGTTGTTATAACAGGAATAGTTTTTCCATTAATATCTTCAAGCAGATATTGTAATGCTTCTTCTTCTGATAATTTTATAATATCTTGTGGAACCCCATTAAAATATTGAATATATTTTAATACTCCATCTTTATTATTTAATCTCTCACTATTATCATTTCTAAAAGCACCCACATAATATTTATCACTAAAAGTTATAGTTCCTCTAGTTCCAGAACTATCCTGAGTACTATAATTCATTCCATCCCATGAATGTTCATTTGACATTTCTGGATAATGTGCAAGCATTATAGCATGAGCAATAGATGCCAATATACATCCTTGCCAAAGTTGTTCTTTTTTACATAGAATCTTATAAAAATTACTATTCACATTTTTCACTCCTCTTTATTT
>JAQSXU010000115.1 GCA_029256485.1 Clostridiaceae bacterium | reverse complement strand
GCTTCAACAAAATGTCCTATTCTCACCTTTGCCATAACAGGAATTGAAACTGCAGCTTTTATCTCCTTTATCATCTTTGGGTCAGACATTCTGGCAACTCCACCCTGCTTTCTTATATCCGCAGGTACTTTTTCAAGTGCCATTACTGCACATGCTCCTGCCTTTTCAGCAATTATGGCTTGTTCCGCATTTACTACGTCCATAATTACTCCGCCTTTAAGCATCTGTGCCAAATTTTTGTTTAATTCATACCTTGCCATAAATAACAACTCCTAATCTTTTTATTTTATAATCAATTATAATGTGAATACATTAATTCTCAAGTGTATCCATACATTTATGTTCAAGGTATGTCTTATTTTATTCTTCTCTTAAAATATTAACATTCTTTCCCTGCATAACCTTGTTCATATTCCTAACGGCACACATTTTGCCGCACATTGTGCAGGTATCTGCATGTTCAGGAGTAGATTCCTTTCTGTATCTTCTTGCTTTTTCAGGATCAATGGAAAGATCAAATGTGGCTTCCCAATTAAGCTGTTTTCTTGCCTCTCCCATTCTGTAATCCCATTCCTTTGCACCTTTGATATTTTTAGCTATGTCTGCCGCATGAGCAGCAATCTTTGATGCAATAATTCCCTCTTTCATATCATCAAGATTTGGAAGTCTTAAGTGCTCTGCAGGAGTAACATAACATAAAAAGTCTGCACCATTTGCTGCCGCAATAGCTCCGCCTATGGCACTTGTGATATGATCATATCCTGGTGCAATATCTGTAACCAGTGGTCCTAGTACATAAAATGGCGCCCCATGACATAATCTTTTCTCAAGAAGCATATTGGCAGCTATTTCATTTAAAGCCATATGCCCCGGACCTTCTATCATTACTTGTACATTCTTTTCCCATGCCCTTTTTGTAAGTTCGCCTAAAGTAAGAAGTTCTTTTATCTGGCTTGCATCAGTAGCATCATTAATACATCCAGGACGGCAGGCATCTCCAAGGCTGATAGTTACATCATATTTTGCACAGATATCAAGCACCTTATCATAATATTCATAAAATGGGTTTTCTTTATTGTTTAATTCCATCCATGCATATAAAAGAGAGCCCCCTCTTGAAACTATATTCATAAGCCTTTTATTTCTCTTGAAAGTTTCAGCAGTCTCCCTGTTAAGACCAGCATGGATTGTCATGAAATCCACTCCATCCTGAGCCTGTTTTTCTACAACAGCTAAAAATTCTTCAGCTGATATGTCACTTAGTTCCTTATCATAAAAGCCTACTGCATCATATATAGGCACTGTTCCTATCATGGCAGGAGACATTTCTATTACCCTTTTTCTAAATTCTTCAGTCTTACCATAGGAACTTAGATCCATAATAGCTTCTGCTTTCATTTTAATTGCGGTTTCAACCTTCTCAAGCTCCATGTCTATATTTGCACAATCTTTTGATATACCTAAATTAACATTTATTTTTGTCCTCAGCCCTTGTCCAACGCCTTCAGCACTCAAGGATTTATGATTCTTATTTGCTGGTATTGCTATTTTACCTTCAGCTAAAAGACTTCTTAAAACCTCCACATCCATACTTTCTTTTTCAGCTACAGTTTCCATTTCTTTTGATATTATTCCCTTTTTGGCTGCATCCATTTGAGTTGTGTAATTCATAATTTTATTCTCCTTTTTATTTTTTTCATGAAATAAAAAAAGCATAAGTCCGTAGACTCATGCTTATCAATAACATTTTTACAAACAACTTCCTACGCTGGCATTATCCAGATCAGGTTTAGGGTCAAAGAATTTAATTCTTACTCTCAGCTGGAAACACCAGCCCCCCTGCGCATATTATTCAGTTTTCTTAATAAGAATATCATAATATGAAATGTTATACAAGTATTAATAATCTTTTTAGAACATTTATTTCATATTAACAAAAAAACCTTTAACATAGTCTTCAACATTATTAATAACTTCTTTAATACTATCATTATAAAGTCTGTAATGCATTTCTAATCCTACTTTTTCACTTTTAACCAGTCCTGCATCTTTTAAAATTCTTAAATGCTGAGATAAATTTGCCTGGCTGTATTGAAATTCTTCATTTAATTTACACACACATTTAGGACCGTCACACAAAAATTTCATTATTTTAAATCTTACAGGATTACCTAAAGCTTTAAAAATTTTAATGGAGAGTTCTTCTTGATTCAATGATCTTCCTCCTCTATTTTTAATTATTCATATTTAACTATATCAAATAATATGTTTTAATTAAACACTTATGTATTAAGATTAGTATAAAATACTTTTATGAATATATCAATATTGACGATGAATATATAAAGTAGTAATATAAAATTGTAATTAATTATTTAATTATATTGTTAATTAAATGGAGTTGATTTAATGATGGATAATAAAATACATACCCAAATTACCATATTGGGCAGCGGGCCTGCCGGTTACATTTCTGCCATCAGAGCTTCACAGCTTGGTGCTGATACAGTATTAATTGAAGAAAATCAGCTTGGCGGGGTTTGTTTGAACCAAGGCTGTATACCAACAAAAACTCTTCTTAAGACTTCAGAGGTTTCCTACACCATAAAAAAATCCAAGGAGTTTGGAATTGACAGTAATATATCAGCTATCAACTGGAATGTATCAAATGAAAGGAAAAACAGAGTAGTTAAAAATCTAAATATGGGGCTTGAACATCTTCTGCCTGCTAAAGGTATTAAAATTATAAAAGGTAAAGGATATATTAAAAACCCTAAAAAAATTTTAGTTTCAACCCCTGAAGGTGAAGTGGAAATTTCCACTGAAAAGATAATTATTACTACAGGCTCTGCCCCATTAATACCTAATATTTTAGGTATTAATTCTAATGGAGTTATAACCAGTAATGAGGCACTTAATCTTTCTGAAGTGCCAAAAAGCATTGCTATAATTGGTGCTGGAGCCATTGGGCTTGAATTTGCAACAATGTTTAATTCTGTTGGTAGCAAAGTTACAATTATTGAAATGAAAGATAGTATACTGCCTTCTGAAGATAAGGAAATTTCAAGTGAACTGTTAAAAATTATGAAAAGACAAGGAATATCATTTAAATTATCTTCCTCAGTTAAAGAAATTAGAAATACTGAAAATACACTGGAATTATTATATTGTGAAAACAATAAGGAATATTCTTTGCAATGTGAAAAGGTTTTAGCTGCCATTGGAAGAAAACTTAATTCTGATTCAGACGAATTAAGAAATTTAGGGCTTCATATTGAAAAAGGTGCCATTGTAGTAGATGAAAACATGGAAACTAGTGTTAAAGGAATTTTTGCTGCTGGTGATGTTATTGGGGGAAAACTTCTTGCTCATGTTGCATTTATAGAAGGTAAAGTTGCAGCAGAGAATGCTTTAGGAATGCACAGCAGATTAAATTATAATGCTGTTCCTGCCTGTGTTTATACAAATCCAGAAGCAGCGTCTGTTGGAATTAATGAAGAAGAAGCTAATAAACTTGGCATAGATATAAATATTGGAAGATTCAACTTTAGAAATAATGGTCGTGCCTTAACTTTAGGTGAAAGAGAAGGATTTGTGAAAATTATAGCTGATAAAGATAATACCATTATTGGCTGCCAAATACTTGGTGCTAATGCATCTGAAATGATTTCAGAAATAACCCTTGCTATTACATTAAAAGCAAAAGCAGATGTTTTAGCTGATATGATTCATCCTCACCCAAGTTTAAGCGAGGCAATATGGGAGGCCTGCTCTGATGCTGTGGGAAGATCCCTTCATAAAGCATAAAAAAATAGTAAAAAACAGGAGGATTTTATTATGGAAGAAAGACAATTACCAGGTTTTATAATGTGTGTATGCACTGGAAAGTGTCCAGGTTTTAAAGCAATGGACATATGGGACTTTATTAATCAAGTAAGGATAGAGCTGCCTGTAGAGTATGGATTTATTCATCCACAGCTTTGTGAGGAAGATGGAGATAGATTCCTTGCAGATTTCTTAAAAGCACACAGGAAATTAATAATTGGCGCCTGTGCTCCAAATATGCAGAGGAAAATGTTTAAACAAGCCTTTAAAGATGCTGAACTAGATATTGAGAAGGATGCAGTTATGATTGACATAAGGGATATGACCAACGAAAAAGCATTTGAAGTAGTAAGAAAAGCATTAAAAGAATTAGGTATTGAGGAGGAATAGTTATGAGTGAATCAACTTTTATGGGTGTCCCAAGAGAAAAGATTGATTGGAGTCCAAGAATAGATTATGACAAATGTAATTTTTGTATGGAATGTTCAAATTTCTGTCCTCATGATGTATATGAAGTTAGAGAAAGTGAAGATAAAAAGCTTATTGTTAAGAACCCAAATAATTGCGTTGTGTTCTGCCGTGCCTGTGGTAAAACCTGTGGAGTAGATGCCATAGCATTCCCAAACAAGAATGAAACCACAAAAGCAATTAAGGAAATAAGAAAGGAGCTTGAAGGTAATGAGTAAATCCTATGCGGTACTTCCCTGTAATGGCCTGGATAAATGCGCTGGCTGCGTTTCAAAGGAAGTGGCTTTAGAGCTTACAGAAACTACTGACAGCAAAATAATTTGTCCTGTTTTGTATAGAGCTGCTGATGCAAGATATAATAAAATAGCCTCTGAAAAACCATTATTAGTAATTGATGGCTGCGCCTCAAGATGTGCCAGCAAACTCGCCTCAGAAAAAAATCTTAAAATCAGTGAAAAAATTAATATAAGTGATGAAGCCAAAGCAAACAACATTACTATAACTAACAACAGTTTAAGGCTTGGAGATAATGAGTTAAAACTTGTTCAGATTATAACTGAGAAGCTAACAAAAGCTGAAGAAAAAGTTGGAAATGAAAGTTCTTTTGTTTTTCCGGAAAACATCCAGTATGAGATTTACAAAAAAGATAAATTCACTTTCAGAGTTCCAAAGGAAGGTTTTTATTTTAATGAAAATGACTGCTGGGCATATTTTATTGGAAGTAGAGCCAGAATAGGCGTGGCAGATTACGTTCAGCACAGCCTTTCAGATATAATGTTCTTTACTCCGCCAGCAGTTGGATCTGAAATAGAACAATTTGGAGAAGCAGGTAATATAGAATCAGGTAAAGCTGTATTCGAAGTTATATGTCCTGTGAGCGGTACAATAACGGCAATAAATGAAAAGCTGCTAGAGTCACCTGAGCTTATTAATGAAAATCCATATGAGAAGGGCTGGATAGCAGAAATAGAATTATCAGATTTTGAAAGTGATAAAGATTTCCTTTATGACTTTTCTAAATATTTTGAAGTATTAAAAAGAAAGGTGGATGAATTTCATGTCTAAAGTAAAAGTTATTCCTTGCAGCGGCATAGGTAAAGTATTTGGTCTTATGGCAAGAGAAACGGCTTTAAAGGTTACAAATGAATTGAAACCCAATGAAACTGAAACAATTTGTCTTGGTTCCATAGTAACCGGAGATGCAGATGTAAAGGAAAAAATTCAAGGATATTCCTGTATAACTATAGATGGATGTCCAAAATTATGTTCTGCTAAAAATGTTGAAATTGCAGGTGGGATAATAAAAGCACAATATAAAACTGTGGATGAAATGAAAAATCATAGAGGAGTAGATGCTGGAACAGCCACAGCACTCACCCTGGATGGATGGAAAATTATAGATGAGTTATGTACAAAAGTATGTTCAAATGTTGATGACATATTAAAGGAGGAAAAATAACATGACAGATTCAAAAGTTGGAGTATTATCCTGCAGTGGAGAAGAATGTCTTGCTGGTACTATTTCAAGGCTTGCCACAAGAAAAATGCTTGAAGAACTTAGACCAGGCAGAACAGTAACTCTCTGTCTTCCTTTATATCTTGCAGGTGGAGAAGGTGAAAGATCCTTTGCAAAGGCTTATCCTGTAATTACTGTGGATGGTTGCTCTAAATGCTGTGCTAAAAGGGCTACAGAAAAATACAGCGGTAAGGTAAGTGGAAGTGTAATTGTATCCGATATACTGGGAGAAGATACCGTTCACAATAACACCGTTTCAACAAAGTACTTAACTGAAGAGCACTATAAAATGATAGATAAAGTTACAGATGAAATATGCAATAAATTTGATAAAATAGCAGATAAAGATGTATAATCTTTATTAGCTTATTTTCACATAAAATAAAAAATATAAATTTATAGGAGGTACAAATGAACGTAATAATACAATCTAATATTGTAGATGATTTAAAAAACAAGTTAAAATCCCTAAATAAGAATGCAGTTCGATTTGAAGTTATCAACTTTGGCTGAAGTGGCCCAATTTTTGATATTGTTCTGGATGAACAAAAAGAAAATGATGTGGTTGAAGAAGTTGATGGTATAAAATTTGTAGCTGATAATGAAATTGCATTTTTAATCAAAAATCCTGAAATAGTAGAAGCCGATGGAAGATTCACGGTTAAAAAATCCGGCTGCTGCGGTTAATATAAAGGCTGCCATATTTGGCAGCCTTTATTAATTCAATATTTATTTACAGCAATTATTTCCTTTTCCAGAACAACAGCAATCTGACAAACTGGATTTTTTCTCAATTGAAGTATAAAATTTTTTTAAATTTTTAGGGATTGTATAATCTTGTTTTTCAGCATTATCTTTCTTCCCATATATTTCTTTTAATACCCCCTCTATAATCATAGCTTTGGGTGGTTCTGTATATTCCTCTCCCTCATAAACAAAAACTCTGCAATTTACATCGCTGCCACATAAATCTCCACATGATTCGCACAAGCTTTCCTTAACTTCCAATTGAATATCATGTGAATTTACACGAATAGTTGGAGAACTTAAAAATTTATACTTTATAGCCTCCTCCTCACTTGTAACATGTATCTTATTTACAATCACTTCAAAATCAGCTGCTTCAAGCACTGTTGAAACATCTTCTATTGCTTCATCAAGATTAGTATTTGTTCCCTGGCATCTCGTGCAAGTACTCAAATCAAGAAATAAAAAATCAATTACTACACGTTTTTTTTCGTTCATATTAAACACTCCTTATAATAGAATTATTTGTTCTTACTTATAAAGACGTAAAAAACAAAAAATGGATGCAAAAATACATCCATTTTTCATTTGCAATATTTACAATCAGCACTTTTATGCTCATAGTTAATAATATTGCCTAAATTATCAAATTCGAGGCTGCAGCAATCTAAAATAATTTCTTTGAGTTTTTTTCTAGCACGCTGTACTCTTGATTTCGCTCCTGATAGAGAAAGTCCCATGCTCTTACTTAATTCTTTTTGTGTTAAGTTTTCAAATTCCGTTAAAATAATAGCTTGTTTGTACTTCTCTGGCAGAGTATCTATCATAGGCTTTAAACAGTTTGCTATTTCGCTGTTTAAAGATAATTCATCATCTTTTTCAATTATTAAATCTTCATATATCTCAACCAATTTAATTGATTTTTCATGTTTTCTATAATAATCAATTATTACATTTCGCGCTATATTGTATATCCATGCATTAATTTTGCTATCATCTTTCAGGCTTCCAATATTATTATGAATTCTAATGAAAACCTCTTGAAAAATATCATCTGTGTCTTGATCATTATTTACTCGTTTTCTGATAAATTTTTTCAGAGGCTTATTAAATTGTTCCCAAATATCATTTACACAAACTGGCACAAAAACTCATCCTTTCATTAAAATTGATAAATTATGCAATTATAAAATTAAACAAATATCCTGTAAATACAATTCCAAGCCCAACTATAGATATAAATATTGCAAGAAGTTTAGGCTTCAATACTTTTCTTAGAAGAATCATCTCAGGCAAGCTTAATGCAGTAACAGCCATCATAAATGATAATGCTGTTCCTGTAGCTACTCCTGCTCTTGTAAGCTCACTAACAAGTGGAATTACTCCTGCAGCATTTGAATAAAGTGGTATACCAAATAATACGCCTAATAAAACAGCAAAAGGATTGTTTTTACCTGCATATTTCGCAAGTGCTCCTGATGGTATCCATCCATGCATTACGCCGCCTATGGCTATACCTATTACAACATAAATCCATATCTTCTTTATTAAATCCCTTGTGAAATTCCAGGAATCTGACAGTCTTTCTTTCATTGTGGGATCTGGCATGTCTATATCTGCATTCATCTTCATTTTATAAACATAGCCTTCAACATACTTTTCAAGCTTTAATTTACCAAGAATTATTCCGCTTACTATAGCTATGATTTCACCTGTAGCCACATATATAAGAGCAATTTTTAATCCAAATAACCCATATAAAAGTCCAAGTGCAACTTCATTTACCATAGGAGCTGCAATTAAATATGAAAAGGTTACTCCAAGGGGAACTCCTGCTTCTACAAAACCTATAAATAGTGGTACTGCTGAACAAGAACAAAACGGAGTTACTATTCCTAACAGTGCAGCAAGAATGTGACCTATAAAAACGCTTCCCTTATTTTTTGCAAGTATTTTTCTTGTTTTTTCAGGTGGAAAAAAGCTTCTTATAAATGTTATTGCATAGATTATGATTAATAGCAGTATAATTATTTTTATGCTATCAAAAACGAAAAAATTTAAAGCACTTCCAAGTTTGCTAGCTTGGTCTATTCCAAATACATTATAAATCAGCCAATCTGCAAACATTTGTACTGGTGCAAACATAAAATCACTCCTTTAAATAAATACATTTTATTTATAACTACAAGTACTGTGTATAACTATTAACAATTTACTTTAATTATATAATTAAATGCTTATATAACATCTAAAAAAAACATCTAACTTATTTCTGCTCTTGAATAAACCTTACTATTTCTTCAACTGATGCAACTTTACCATAGCTCTTAACTTTTTCATCAATTACTATAGCTGGTGTTCTCATAACTCCATATGCCATGATACCTTTTATGTCCTGCACTTTTACTATTTCGGCACTAGTATTCAATTTTTCTATTGCCTTCCTTGCATTAGCCTCAAGCTTTTTACAATTTGAACATCCTGATCCTAAAATTTTAATTATCATAATATTTCCTCCTCTTATTTTTAATATATATTACTTCATATTATTTAAATAAAAATTTTTAAAAATCTCTGCTGATTTAATTATAGTTTTAACACTATCATCCGCTATGCTATATACTATATTCAATCCTTCTTTCTCACTTTTCAATATGCCAACCTCTTTTAATACTTTTAGATGCTGTGAAAGGTTTGATTGACTAAACTCTATATCATTATTTAACTTGCAAACACACTTTGGACAATCAATAAGATACTTAACTATCTTAAACCTCACAGGGTGACCTAAGGCTTTAAAAACCTTAGGAATAAATTCCTCATTATACATTTAATTATCCCCTCCTATGCAAAACTATTTAATTAATTAATTATATTATAAAATACTAATATACTAATGTCAATAGTTTTAGAAAGCAATCTTTATAAAATCAGTGATAATCGTTGCACAAAATAAGAGAAATTTAAAAACTTTAAATTTCTCTTAATATAAAATCATGATAATTATCAGATTACAGCTTATCTCTTTTTAACAGTTTCCTCCGGCACAATTACAAGAATTTTTTCTATGTCTATGGCTTCTTTCGTTTGTTCCGCTAAAACTATTATTTAATAAGTTTAATCCTCCGTTTTTCCCAAACCCTAAAAATAGTATAAGGACTAGAAACACTAATAAAAGATTATTAGAGCCTTTATCTTTTCCGTTCATAAACCCATTTAATATTTCCATTTACTTACCTCCTAGTAAGAATAAAATACCAGAGTCTGCAATATAACTTATTTTGGGTTCTCTCACTCTACTCTACAAGATATTAACAACATCCGCCTTTAGCCTTATATAAATCCTCAACTACAAATCTTTTTCCCATAACTGTATCAACTGCATCTATTTTAACGCCTTTAACCTGTTTATTAGCTTTCTTATCTATAATTATCTTAATACCATTAGCTTCATAAACGTGGTCTTCCTTTTTTAGCTCATCCAGAGCTAATCCTAATGTTACGTTTCCTCAGCTGACTCCCCTGATATATACTCTTATAAAAAGATTTTTATTTGTTTGTAATATTTTCTCTTTTAAAAATGCAGCAGTGTTATCATTGATGTTTATTTCCATTATTTGATACCTCCTTAATTCAAATCACAATTTATAGTTACTAATCCTTATTTTCTTCTATTGCCTTAAGCATTTCTTCTAAGGAAGGATATTCACCGTATTTTATAACTTTATCATTAAGTGTGGTTATAGGCAGAGCCTTTCCTCCATTGTTTCTTATGAGATTATATACATCCTCATTTTCTTTAAATTTAAGGGGCTGCTGGGATATCATATATCTATATACCTGCAGTTCCATATATTTTGTTTCCAGC
>JAQSXU010000400.1 GCA_029256485.1 Clostridiaceae bacterium | reverse complement strand
ATTTCATCTTTTTCATTCTTCCAAACAAACTCCCTGGGAGCAGAAAAGCTATATTCCATAGTCAGAGATTTCATAGGAACAACAAAAGATAAAACAATATTTGACCTATACTCAGGAACAGGAACCATCGGTCAAATACTGGCTTCAACAGCCAAAAAAGTAATAGGTATTGAAATAGTAGAAGAAGCAGTTGAAAAAGCAAATGAAAATGCAAAGCTAAACAATTTAACTAATTGCACCTTCATAGCAGGAGACGTTCTTAAAAAAATAGATGAACTAGAAGATAAGCCAGACATAATAGTAATAGACCCACCACGAGAAGGCATCCATCCAAAGGCAATTCAAAAGATAATTGATTACAAGCCGGAGACCTTTATTTATATTTCATGTAAGCCGACATCTCTGACAAAGGATTTGCCAGTATTTTTGGAAAATGGATATAAGGTTGAAAAGGTTCAGTGGAGACGGTGGTGTTGATGTCAAGGTTAAATTGACAAGTGTGTAGAAAGTTCAGTAAATAAGACGCTGGGGAAACATTAAAAGAGAAGTTCTCAAGCGCTTATATTTCTATGCAAATAGATATTATGCTAAAAATGCAAAACGAAAACCCAACTGAAGCTATTGGAAAGTCTAAGGAGTTCATTGAAAGCTGTTGTAAAACAAATTCTTGAAGAAAGCCGAGTAGCCATTGATAAAGATTGGAATTTCAGTCTACTGGTGAAGGCAACCATGAAACTCCTATAAATCTCGACTGATAATATCGATAATAGTACATCTGAAAGTAGAACAGTAAAAGCAATTTTAGGTAATCTTCATGGGGTTGCTGGCAATATAGCCGAACTAAGAAATGCTTATGGAAGTGGTTATGGTAAAAGTGCAAGTTATAAAGGGCTAATTGTGCGTCATGCAAAACTAGCTGTTGTGAGCAGTATTACGCTTGTTAACTACTTGTGGGATACATATGAATGGAGGAATATTCATTAGAATCAGAATATCCTATTTTAAATTCGGGATAATCAAAAAGTAGGGATAAGTGGTGTGAGAGGACGGTAATTAAATTAATTAATTACCTCCTACTCTATTTAATGGCAAACAAAACTTCCCTCTGTCTTCCTTGCATTTGCCTATTATTGGAATCCTTGTCTTTATTTATTATTTAAATATCCTTGACTATTCATATCCCCAACACCTCTTGAATGAGAAAAGTAGAAGTGGAGGTATCTGTTTTCAGCAATCTGATATATCCTGTAATTATATATTTGTGGATACTCATCTTCTTCATTAACACGGCGATAGTTTAAGGTATATGGTACATATTCATTTTCTGAAATATATTTCTCAAAATCCACCTTCGGAAAATCAGCTAATGTAATCAGATCATCAAAAATATTGTCAGTAGAATCTGTAATAGTCATTTTAAATTCCTCCCAGGAATCTAAAGGATATCTGGGACAATAGATTGCAATATGGTTTTTTGGATAATAACCTGTTAAATCACTATATATAGCATAATATAAAGAATTACGATCTAAATCCACTCTCCATAAATCACTGTCATGGGCATAGGAAGCTGAATAACTATTACACATAACATCCAAATCTTCAGAAGTAGGAATGGTAGTAAAACTCAGTACCAGGACGCAACAATTACCCAAGTCACCATCAGGATAAATTTCCCCTTGTAAAAACATATATTCCGTATCAGATATTTTGTATACCACATTCCCATTACTTCGTATAATATTTTCCGCATCATAAGTACCGAGCGCCTCTGCTTTCAATGCTAATTCTACAAAGGAAGATGGAGGCAGCCCGGAGAACTTATAATTATCCCAAGGAATAATTGAAAATGAAGTGTCTATAGTAAACTCTAAATATTCGGGAATAGAAATAGAATAGGCACCTGCATGGTATATTTCGTCAAAAGGCGACAATTTCAAAGTGGACCAATTCAAATTATAAAAAGTATAAGAATTGCCTGCCAGTTTTCTCACTGAATCCTCAACTACACTGTAGGTTGGGGGAATATCCGTGTTAATTACAATAGGCTCAAATGGATCTTCCGAATTTTCGTCAGAATTATCATTGTCTGTAATAATCTCTTTGTTTGTATTGTCATCTTCTGCAACATTATTATCAGCAACGTTATTGTCAGTATCTTTAATTTTATTGTTAATACTGCAAGCTGTCAAAGCCGATATAAGTAATATAATCAATACATAAATAATTTTAGATCGTTTCATAGCATCCTCTTTACAAATTATAAGATAATTTTAGCACTATATTTAGAAATATGAAATATTAATTTATAAGTTATTATCTATAAAAAACACATAACTCCTAAAAAAAAATTACAAAAAACTATACCTTTAAAATTATAGTCATAGCTTTTTGTAATTTTATTATTTTCAACCGCTATTTAATCCTTGATGTGATGTATAAAATAGATATTTATTTTACTTAGTTGTTCCTGATATTGATTGTCCATGCACTTTGTATTACATAAGTGGAACCGCTTCCTAAATTTATCCTCATTGATTCGGATAAATCCAAATCTGTTGTCCCATTTTGATACTTAGCAGTACCATATTCTACATCCTTATTAAGATTTACTGAATCTACGACCAAAATATCTGATTTACTTGCACAGTTATTTTTGTAGCCATAGGCTGCTACCCAATGTGTTGCACCGCTTAATGAA
>JAQSXU010000114.1 GCA_029256485.1 Clostridiaceae bacterium | reverse complement strand
GCAATGCATAAGTATATTTGGGTACCTGTGTGGTGGGTGTTTAGGCAGAAGGTAATCAGGGGCAATAGGTATATATTTAAACATTAGATACAATCTTATGAAAACGAAGGAAATAAAAGGTATGAAAATAGCCATTATTACTCGACATGCAATAACGAATTATGGTTCTATTCTGCAAACTTATGCTTCTCAAAAAATACTTCGGAATTTGGGACATAGTGTAGAGATAATTGATTACATACGTTATGATGAGGATTATAAAAAAATATCAAGAAAAACAATAGATAAATCTTCGAAATGGAGTTCTAACTGTTTTGTAAAATTTATATACACGAGTTTACATACGTTTGAATATTTTATAATGGGAAGAAAATTTGAGATATTTAGGAAACATTATTTGGATTTATCTTTCAAAAAATATAGAACACTTGAACAACTAAAGAAAGACAAGCCTAAGGCAGATCTTTATTGCACTGGAAGTGACCAAGTATGGGGACCAATTGGCAATGACAAATTTGATGCGGCATATTTTTTTGAATTCTTAGACAAGAGTGATAAATGTATTTCTTATGCAGGAAGCTTTGGAAAAGATAATATTGATAAAGAATTAGAATTTGTATATAAAAGCTATTTTGAAAAATATATAGCTATTTCGGTGAGAGAAAAAAGTGCTATAAAAATAATAGATAGTATTGGAATTACGAGGACAGTTCAAGTACTAGATCCTACATTATTATTAAATGATAGTGAATGGTCTTCATTGATTAAAAAGGATATAAAGAAAGAATATATACTTATTTATCAAATACATAGTAATAAAAGAATGAATAAATATGCTGTAATCGCTGCTAAAAAGATGAATCTTCCTCTAATTCGCATTACGCCTACATTACACCAAATTTTTAGAGGTGGTAAGGTAGTACTTTTACCCAATTTAGATAATTTTATATCTTATATTAAAAATGCAAAACTATTAATTACAGATTCATTTCACGGAACTGCTTTTGCAATAAATTTTGGAACACAATTTATTAACTTTAGTCCCGGGTTAACAGAAACTAGGAATCTAAGCATTCTGGAATTGTTTGGATTGGAAAATCGAATGATAACTTCATATGATGATTTTTCGTTATTGCAAACTGAAATAAATTTTTCAAAAGTACGTGAACAATTAGAATTTGAACGCTATAAGTCATTATATTGGTTAGATAATACAATTCAAAAATTGGATAAAATTTAAAAGGAAACGAGGATAATATGAATATTCTGCATTTGCTTATTTCAGGTGGAGTGGGTGGAATAGAAATATTAAATAAAGATATTTTTTTATACTCACAGCATAATAATATTTATTGCTTTGTACATAGCGGAGGGCAGATAGCTGATGAATTAGCAAGGGATCTGGCAAAAATATCAATTTTAAATAATATAAAAAAGTATAGTATATTTAAACTAATTATAATGCTGCAAAAAATTTGTTACAGCGAAAGGATTGATAAAATTGTAGTTCATCATGCATCACCTATTTTATGGGGTGCTTGTTGTTTGATAAAGAAAAAACAAGGTATACAATTTTATATTTATACTCATGGAAATATAGATGAAGGTTTAAACGATAATAATAAAATTTTATTAAATTTAAGAAAGTTTATTCTCAAAACTACTTATTTGCAAGCAAATAGAATTATTGCAATTTCACAATCAGTTGCTGACAGTATTATTTCGTTTTATCCCAAAATAAAAAATAAAGTAACTTTGTTATATAATGGTATTGATACTGATAAATACAATTTAGAATTAATTCAGACCCAAAATACGATTTTATACATAGGAAGGCTAAGTAAGGAAAAAGGTGTGGATCTTTTATTAAAATCTATAGCAATTTTAAAGTGTAATACTGAATGTATTATAATTGGTGATGGCCCTGAACGAGAAAAACTTGAGCAATTAAGCATAGATTTAGGCTTGAGTAATATAGTAAGATTTTTTGGCATACAAAGAAATATACAAGAGTGGCATAAGAAAGCAACAGTATTTGTACATCCTGCAACATGTGAAGAAGGATTTGGTATTACGCTAATTGAAGCTATGGCTTCAGGTGTACCTTGTATTGCATTTAAAAAAGGTGCAATTCCAGAAATTATTGATAATAATATAAATGGTTTTATTGTAGATAACGTTTTTTATCAAGATTTGGCTAATGAAATAGAGAAAGTATTTTATATTGTAAAAAAACACCCCCAAAAGTGGGAAACAATAAGAGAAAATGCCCGCTCTAAGGCCATGCAGTTTAATATCAATAAAATGGTGAGAGAACTGGATATTATATTAAAAACATAAAAGAATAGTTTACAACCTAATTTTTAGATTAAGAGAGGAATATTAAATTAGCATGAATAGATCTTTATTGTTGTTAAGATTTTTATTAAAAGCTCCAGGGAAAAAAAGAGGCGATTTTTTAAAAATAAATAAAATATTTCATTCCGTTGGAGAAAATGTATTCTATTATTCAAACCTTCTTCCAAGTGAACCATATCTGGTATCCATTGGAAATAATGTTAAAATATCTGCAAACGTTAGATTTATCACTCATGATGTTATTCAGACTATGTTAAATAATGCCCGATTTTATAAGGTAAGAAAAGAAAATCTTTTTTATATGGGTAAAATTGAAATATTAGACAATGTAATGATTGGAGCTAATAGTATTATTTTGTATGATATAAAAATAGGGTCAAACGTAATTATTGCGGCAGGTAGTGTAGTTACAAAAGATATACCTACTGGAATAATAGTAGGAGGTAACCCAGCACGTGAAATTGGAAAAGTAAATGAATTAGCCTTAAAAAGATATGAGATTATGAAAGATAGGCCAAATAATCACGATAAGATGGAAAAAATAAATAAATATTTCTGGAATATAGATAGTAGTTATTAGATAGATTAGTTGAGGTGCTTAAGTGCTAGGAATAATAATCTTAAATTATAATACATATGAAAAGACAATAGATTGTATAAATTCAATTTTAGAAACAGTAAAGATTCCTTATAAAATATACTTAATTGATAATAAATCAGTAAATAATTCCTATGATTTGTTAATTGCTAAATACAAAGAAAACAAAAGTATTAAGATAATACAAACCAAAAGTAATATAGGATTTGCAAGAGGTAATAATTTAGGGATTCAATTCGCTGAAAGTGAAGGGTGTGAGTATTTGTTATTTTCAAATAATGATATTATTTATTGTGAGGATACAATTAACATATTGTATAAAACAATTACGGAACGCAAAGCATTTTTAGTTGGCCCCCAAATAGTTGGCATAGACGGAGAGGTACATTCAACTATAAAATATAGACACCCTTCGTGGCTCGAATATATAAAAACTGAAACATATCTTTCGTGTTTACTTAATAAAAGTAAAATTGCTCTGCCAAATAAATTATGTGAAGTACATTGGATAACAGCATGTTCAATACTAGTAGATGCACAAAAGTTTAAAGAAATTGGAAATTTTGATGCAAATACATTTTTATATTATGAGGAATATATATTAAGTTATAAAGCAGTACAAAAAAATTATGTTCAACTGTATCAACCATTAGTTAAAGCAATTCATTATCATGGAGCAAGTACAGATAAACAAAACATATTTATTTATCTTGAGCACTTAAAAAGTGAAATTTATTATTTCAAATATTATATAAAATGGAATAGAATTAAATTATACATAATTTGGTTAATAAGAAACGCAGAAGTTCTTTTCTCTTTTGGTAAGGTTAAAAAATGGAGTGAGATTTATAAATTTTTTAATGAAGGTAGAAAAATTGTCTTTGAAATAGGGCATAGCCATTAATATGACGAATGGGAAGGAAAAATATGAGGATAAAGATTAAAAAAAACTTCTATAAAACCCAAGTTTTTAATCTATTTCTATTTTTAGTATTAATGAAGAATTGCCTTTATTTAATTAATGTATCCGAAATAAATATACCAGGAGTTTTTAATTATTCTGACTTATGGCTAGCTCTCTATATAATATATAACGGGTTTTGGGCAATTAAATTAAAAAATTTTCATGCAGGGAAACCAAAATTTACGTTTATTATTTTAGGAATGACTCTTTTGTGTGTATTAAGTGCATATCAATCCTATAAATTAACCGGACAGCCAATATCTTTGGGATTACGTCCCCAAAGATTTTACATAGTAATTTTATTAAGCTATTTTGTGATTCGTAAACTGTTCTATATAAAAAAAATAGAAGTAAAATCTGTATTGAATTCGTTTGTATATTTGGGGATTTTTGAAGCGGTAATATCTATTATTCAACAACTAGTTTACAGCAAATTTGTGTTTTTATATTGTGAAACAAATTTTAGATATGGAAGTGTAAGATTATACCTTTCAGATAGTGTCATTGTTTTTGCAATGATGATAGCTATGGATAAAATTTTAAGAAAGTGTAAAGATAAATCAAGTTTCGTAATGATTGTTTTAGGTCTAGTATATACTTTAAATGTTACCAAAGGACGCATGGGATTCATAGCAATTATTATAGCATTATTAAGTGGATATGCATTAATGAAAGGTAACAGCAGGTCAAAAGTAAAATATTTTTTAATAATAATTATTTTTTGTATAGTTCTTATACAATCACCAATGTTTCAAGACCTTATAGGTTCTAACAACGTTGACACTTTAGGAAGTGGTGACACTCTTACCATTCGCGAACAAGGTCGTAAGCATTATTTTAATGTATTAAAAGAGGAACCATTGTTGGGGGGTGGTTATCCTAATTCATTATATGAACCTTCAACTATAGCAGCTGGATTTGAGAAAGGTTACTTCCTTGTTGATAATGGAATATTTGGATTTATGTATATATATGGGATATTAGGTTTATTGGTTTGGTTCTGGTGGTTTGCGAAAATTGGAATAATTTCATTAAAACTATATTTACATTCGAATACTTATTTCTCAATCATGTATTTTATAGCACTTGGCATAATGAGTTTAACGGTGATTCATTGGTTTTGGAATGAAGATGCATTATTAATTTTAGTTTTATTTATTTGTATAATTGAAAATCAACATAATAGATCGAGAGTATCAAGAATTGAATTTTAATAAAAGGAGTAGAAGATGGAGGAAATTAATTTTTCAATTGTTATAGTTACTTATAATCGGTTAGATTTATTAAAAGAGTGCTTAGATAATGTTCTTGCTCAAGAATATAGTGCAAAAAATATTTTAGTTATTAATAATAATAGTACTGATGGAACAATGGACTTTTTAAACTCTTTAGATAAAAGAAATGGACAAATTATTATTTACCATTGCGAAAATAATTTAGGTGGGGCTGGAGGTTTTTCAATAGGTATTCAACAGGCAGTATTATTATCTAATGATTGGATTTTACTGATAGATGATGACGCAATGATAAATACTACTTTTTTAAAAAATATAGCAGGTTCTATTAAATCGCATAATGATATACAAGCATTTGCAGGAGTTGTTGAAACAAATCAAGCTATTGACACTTTACATAGAAGAAGAATAGAAAACAAAAATACATTATCTATGACGAATATACAGTTAAATGAATATAACAACAATAATGAATTTGAGGTAGATATAGCATCATTTTGTGGTTTGGTTTTTAATAAAACTCTAGTTAAAAAAATAGGAATTCCATTAAGTGAATTTTTCATTTGGAATGATGATGTTGAATATTCATTAAGGATTCGTTCTGTTACTAAAATATTAAACGTCAACAGTGCACGAATTAACCATAAAATTCATATATCTATTAATTCAGACGAAAAAAATACTTGGAAGCATTACTATGGGATTAGGAATATGGTTTATTTACTTAAGATTCATGGAACAACATATGGATTATTTATTTATAGTCTTAAAGTATTAAAGAACATTTTAAAGAACATATTTATATGTATTTATAAGTTAGACAAACACTACTATTACAATGCAATACAGTACTATAAAGCTTTTTGGGATGGATTAACTAACAGACTGGGCAAAAACGTAATGTATTTACCATAAACTTTATCCATTTATCAGTTTATATTAATTTAAATTATAACCAACTTATACTTTTAAGGAAATAATAATGAGAAACTATTCAAATAATCAAATAGGAATAACATCAATAAAGAAAAACTTTATAATGAATTTAATTTTAAAATTGTCGTCATTTATATTTCCCTTTATTACATTCCCTTATGTGTCGAGAGTATTACAACCTGTTGGTAATGGAAAAATTGCATTTACATCTTCAATTATTTATTACTTCTGTACATTTGCAATGTTAGGGCTTCCTACATATGGTATACGAATATGTTCAAAATATAGGGATGATAAATTTAAACTATCTCAAACAGTGCAGGAACTAATAATCATCAATTCAATAACTGTTGTAATTTCTTATATTGCATTTGCACTTAGTATTATCTATATTGAGGTATTACAGAATGAAAGTATATTACTTATTATCAATAGTTTTAGCATTTTACTTGGAGCTATTGGTGTAGAATGGCTGTATCAAGCACTAGAGCAGTACACCTACATTACAATAAGAAATTTAGCATTTAAAGTGGTTTCTATTCTACTGATGTTTTTACTTGTTAAGGACACTCAGGATTACATATTTTATGGAGCAATTAACGTATTTGCAAATACAGGTTCTAATATTTTGAATATAATTAACATAAAAAAGTTTATTACTTTCAAGCCAACTGGAAATTATAATTTTCGTCAGCACATAAAACCAATTATGATGCTTTTTGCCTTATCAGTATCAATATCAATTTATACTAGCCTCGATACTACAATGTTGGGATTTGTTTCCGGAAATAAGGAGGTTGGATATTATAATGTTGCAATTAAGATAAAAACCATACTAATAAGCTTGGTAACAGCATTAGGTACAGTGCTGTTACCAAGAGTTTCGTATTATGCTCAAAATGGGATGATTAAAGAATTTAAGAATACTATCAGCAAGTCTATTAATTTTACTATATTAATTTCTGTTCCTATAGTTTTTTACTTTGTAATTACAGCTGAATCAATGATATATTTCTTGGCAGGAATAGCATATCAGGGAGCAATAATTCCTATGCAGATAATAACTCCAACAGTTTTCCTAATTGGAATGAGTAATATAATGGGAATTCAAATTTTAATACCATTAGGTAAAGAGAAGTTGATTATGATTTCTACAATAATTGGGGCTATAGTTAATTTTACACTAAACCTTTTTTTAATACCACAATGGGGTGCAACAGGAGCAGCAGTAGCAACACTACTGGCAGAAATAGCTGTATCTGCAATACAATTTATATTTGTACATGAAATAATAATAAGCACCTCGATAATAAAAAGTATCAGGTCCATCTTTATTGCATTAGTAGTATCAAGTGGAGTTTTACTGGGATGTGTGCAGTTAAACTTAAAATTATATTTCTGGTATTTATTATTTACATCTTTATGCTTTTTTGGAACGTATGTTATTGCTTTAATTGCAACTCACGAGAAATTCACAATAGAAATTCTACAGGCATGTAGTATCAAAATATATAAAAAAGGATTACATATAAAGAAAAATAACATTAATTAAAGTATATTCAATAGGAGACATAGTTTAATGCGCATAGGTTATGTAACAATGGGGAACTGTATAGATAAAAAATTATGGTCTGGCACAATATTTTCTTTATATGAAGCTCTATGTAAAGATTATGAGGTCGAAAATATTCAAGTACCAGATAGTAAATTTTTGAAATTAATCTTATTTTTTCTAAATAAGACTTATTCTATAATAAATCAAAGTGGAAATTTTAGGTTTTTAGATTTGTATGCAAAAATTAAGAGTTACCAATTAAGTAAGCAATTAAAAAAAGGTAAATACGATATACTGTTTGTACCTATTGGAAGTACAATTATTTCCTATGTAAATCACATATGTCCTATTATATATCTTAGTGATACTACATTTAATTTAATGGTGGATTATTATTTTTTTAATTTAAATATAAAAGAAGTAAAAATAGGTAATAAGATTGAGAAATATGCATTGAAAAATGCGGATTTTACCATTGTACCTAGTTCATGGGCGCAAAATGACATATTAGAGTATTATAAAATTGATTCAAGTAGATGCAAAATAATACCATTTGGATCTAATATAACTTACTGTAGTAAAATAAAAAAATCTATTGAGAATAATGTTATTAATTTATTAACAGTTGGAGTAGAATGGGAGAGAAAAGGAATTCAATGTGCAATTGAATGTGTTAATTATTTAAATAAAAATTATCATAAAATATTTAAATTGAGTATTATAGGGATCGAAAAGCCCAAAAATTTTCAAAATGACAATGTTAATTTTTGTGGATTTTTAAATAAAAATATTAAGGATGATTATTCACAATTGATTGATCAATATAAAATGGCACATTTTTTTATTTTACCTACACGTGCTGAATGCGCAGGAATTGTTTTTGCCGAAGCAAGTATGTTTAGCCTTCCAATTTTATCGTATAAAACAGGAGGTGTACCAACTTACGTAAGAAACAATATTAATGGATATTGTTTGCCTATGACTTGTGACTATAAAGATTTCGCTAGTAAAGTTATGGACATTATCGAAACGTCAGGATTATATGAAAAATTATCTAACGGAGCTAGAGCACTTTATGAGGAAGAATTAAATTGGGATGCTTGGAGAAAAGAATTTAATATAGTAGTAAATGATTTATTATTAAAGGATAGGGAACAGTAAATATTCACGATTCAAAATAAGTATCCAGAAAGGACATCATGCGTTCATTAATTAACACGGTTAAACTAAAACTTAATAAACTCCGTAACCATGCCTCCCTCCAAGAACTCAAATGGCTCTACGCCTACGTCAAAATCTACTGGTTCCCCATTATCTATTACATAATTCTTGGCATTGTGGGGACAGGCCTAGGACTAGCTGGCAGTGTAGCTTCCAAGTACCTTATAGATGCAGTTACTGGTTTTGATTCTACAAACTTAGGGTTTATTATTACCTTTATTATTGGAATGGCCCTAGGTAATATTCTTCTTAAAGCTGCTACTGGTAGAATATCTGCAAAAATAAGTTTAAAAGTTAATAATGAGATCCAGGCTGATATCTATGACAAAATTATGAATACAGATTGGGAGTCTATGTCTAACTTTCATAGCGGAGATCTATTAAACCGCCTGAATGGTGATGTTAAGACAGTGGCAGACAGTGTAATTGGGTGGATACCATCCTTGATTACTAGATTTGTTCAGTTTGCGGGAACCTTTGCTGTTATTC
Source organism: Clostridiaceae bacterium (assembly GCA_029256485.1). The sequence goes on along the minus strand of JAQSXU010000114.1, from coordinate 1,160 downwards.
TGTATTATGATGGGACTATGGCTTTTCTTGCATTACTTAGTGCACCTATAACCATGATAATGTCTAAAATGCTTATGGGTAAAATGAGGGAATATAATAAGAGAATGAAGCAGGTAAGCAGTGAGATGATGGCATTTCATGAGGAGTCATTTCAGAATGTTCAGACAATAAAGTGCTTAGATCTCCTGAACCTATTTGGAGATAAATTAAGAAATGTACAAAAGAAATATGTAAATATGGCATTGGAGTATAATAGATTTTCTATTATCACTTCTTTTTTTATGTCCTTTATTGGGATTGTTGTATCCTATGCAACCTTTGGATGGGGCGTTTACCGACTATGGGGAGGATATATTACCTATGGGACTATGACTTTATTTCTTCAATTATCAAGTGGCTTATCTAGTGGATTCACTGCCTTGGTGGGAATGGTACCTACTGCAATCGGAGCTGCAACATCAGCAGGAAGATTAATGTCTATTGTTGAACTTCCAAGGGAAAGAAATGAGGGCAGTTTAAGAGAGAGTGAGAGCGATTTATTAAGCAGGGAGTTTACCTTACAGCTGTCCAATCTTGGGTTTTATTATCAGGGGCGAGAAAAAATATTTGAACAGGCAGACATTTACGCTAAACCAAGAGAAGTTATAGGCATAGTAGGAGCGTCAGGTGAGGGTAAAACCACCTTGTTTCGAATTCTTTTGGGATTACTAAACCCAACTTGTGGCGAAGCAAAGTTAATCCATTGTAATGGAGAAGGGATATCAATAACAGCCAAAACAAGAAAATATTTCTCTTATGTACCTCAGGGAAATACCATATTTTCCGGTACAATAGCGGAAAACCTGCGAATGGTGAAACCAGAAGCTTCGGATGAAGAAATCATAGCAGTACTTAACGCGGCAAATGCAGATGATTTTGTTGAGGTTTTACCAGAAGGAATTTACGCAAGAGTAGGTGAAAAAGGAATTGGTTTATCGGAAGGTCAGGCACAAAGATTGGCAATTGCCAGAGCACTATTAAGGGATGCACCTATTTTGCTATTAGATGAAGCTACTTCAGCTTTAGACTCAGAAACTGAGGAAAAAGTGGTGCGGGGAATTATGGCTTATGGAAAAACTCGTACGTGCATCATTTCCACACATCGGACTGGGACTTTATCT
>JAQSXU010000399.1 GCA_029256485.1 Clostridiaceae bacterium | reverse complement strand
TATCAAAGGGTGCAAAAATATTTCTCCATTAGAAGATGCTAAGATTTATGTTTGTGGTGATACTGGTGAAGCTGGAGAAAAGTATAAACAACATATTTATAATAAATTATTTAATCAGGCAGAAGAATTTAAAATTATAAATTTACCTGGTATAGAGAATTTAAAGGATAATTCTGATGTGACCGATTGGCTAGAAGCAGGACACACTAAAAAGGATTTATTAAATGTCTTTAAGGGGAGTTTAGATTTAAAGAATAAATATGAATTGCAGCAAGATTGGAAAGGTGTATATAAAACTAGTTTTAAAAATGATGAAGAAAAGAAGATATATTTAACTAATTTTAATATTGTAAAAGCTATAACCATAGATTATGTAGATAAAGGTATCCAGGGAATTAAACTAATATGCAAGTCGGATGCGGGGAAAACTTTTGAAAAAATGAAGGAAGTTAGTATATTTGATGATGTTAAAAGCTTCAGAAATTTTTTGGGAGCTATGGATCTATCTTATAAGGGTGATTTAAATGATTTAATTGTATTAAAAGAATGGATAAACAAGTATTTTATAACAAGTATTTTATTTCTAAAAGTATATATTTATATGACAATCCTAAGTTTACGGAGATTGATAGACAATTATGTTTAATAACAAATGATGGTATTTTATTTCCTGATATAGTAGATACAAATGGAAGGAGTGAAGGAAATTTGAAACTAGGTGTGATTGATAACGAAGGTATCACAAAGGATGAACTTAAAGAATTGATGAAACATTTATTTAAATTTAGCACATTAGCAAGAACTTATTCCATTATTGGAACACTCATTAATGATTTAGCCATAATTCAAGCAATACAGTCAAAAATATGCTTTCATCACCTTTTGATAGCTGGAGAAAGTGGCAGTGGAAAAACTACCATTATGACAAAAATTATAGTGCCAATATTAAATTATCCTATAGGAGAAATAAAGAGTATAGGCATGACAACTCCATTTGCTTTGACTAAGGAATTAGATAACGGAAATTATGTGTTATTACTTGATGAATATAAACCTTCAAGATTAGATAAAAATAAAAACACTAAATTATCAGAAACTTTTAGGAATTCATATGATAGAGCAGTTGTAACCAGAGGAGATAAGACACTATCTGTTAACTATTATCATTTGATAAGACCATTAATTATAGCAGGGGAAGAGGGATATTATAACCAAGAAAAAGCTCTGATAGATCGAAGTTGTATTGTATATTTTTCGAAAAATGAGAGAAGCAAAGAACATACAGAAGCTATGAGATATTTAGAAAAAAATGAATTGTTACTAAATAAATTGGGAAGAAGTTTAGTTGATATTATACTAAATTTATCAGTTGAAGAATATGCAGCCATAAGGGAAGGTGTGTCTAAATATACTGAAGGATTAAAAGATAGGCCTTTGAATACAGCATTAAATATTTGTACTGGAATTGAAATTTTAAATAAGGTTTTGATAAACCTTGAACTTCTGACAATAAAAAACTATGTTGATGAAGTTATTAACAATATAAAAGTTGAAGTATTAGAAGGTGGGGAAGAGCCTCATTCTACAGTTGAAAAAATGCTTATTTTGTATAATCAAATGATTGCGGATGATAGAGCATACGGAAGTGAAAATACTGTTAGATTTAGGGGAGATGGTATCTTTATAAGAACGTCGGAGATGCTTACTCAAATTAGAACTCATGTCATAACAACAGGGTTAAATACGGATATTTTAGATGATAAGGATTTTATAATTCAAGCTAAAAAAGCGGGTTATTTGATAGGAAAGTCTAATAAAAAGATAAAACTTACAGAAGGAACGGTATCTAAATCCAAATGGTTTGATACCTACAGTGCTGAAAAATTGAGATTTTTACATTTAGATGAGGTAATTCCGCCTATTTTAACGGAAATTACAGAGTATGGAAAAGCGATTCCATTTGCATAGGAGTTCCAAATTTATGAGGAATGGAACCTACATGGAACTTTTATGGAACTTAAAGAAATATAGTAATATCAATACTTTAACAGTATCTATATTATATAAGTTCCAAAGTTCCATAAATAAAATAATAATATTATATATAAGAAAATTTAATATAAAAATATAAAGATGTGCGTATTATATTTTTAAAAAGATGGAACCATGAAAAAAAATGATTTAAGAGTAGTAATATCAATGGTTCAGAAGTGTTTAAAAAAATGGAACTTTTCTTGGAACCTTATATAAAAAGAAAGGATTTGATAATATGAATCAATTTATTGAAGTAAATGGGAAAGTAATAAATAAAAATAATATCACACAGGTATTCATATCTCCTACATGCAAGGTAAGTGATGTCTTTGTGTATTCTGAAATAGTAATATTTTATATTCAGGGAAGAGAAGTGTTAAAAGAAGAGATTGAAATAGCTATAGAGCCGTATGTAGATAACTGTAAAGAGACTAAAGGTACACCATGTTATAAAGGCGAAAAGGATGGTAGTGATTGTAGTGGATGTAAGATTATAAAAGACCTTAATAAAGCAGCTAAAATTATATGTAGAGGAAAATTGATAGAACAATTTGATAATATCAAAGAGATTCTTGGAGTTGATGAGATAAGAGATGTTAATTGTTTGGGAAGTATGTCATTTAGTGAAGATGGCAAATTGTATTGGAAGGAGGGTTAATCAAATGTTCATGATAACGGGTAATTACACAATATTAAATTTAGATTTAGTAGCAAAGATTATTGCAACTCCGGATGTATTTATGGATGATAGTAACTCTGGAACAATTACATTCTACAACGCAGATAATAAGGCT
>JAQSXU010000398.1 GCA_029256485.1 Clostridiaceae bacterium | reverse complement strand
TGAAAATGAATATAAAATTAGACACAATAATTTGTGGCCTGAAATGAAAGAAATGATTCATAAGTATGGTGGGAGTAATTATTCAATATATTTAGATAGGGAAACAAACTATCTATATGGTTTTATAGAATTAGAGAACGAAGAATTGTGGAATGAAAGTGCGGAAACAGAAATTTGTAAAAAGTGGTGGGAATATATGGCTAACCTTATGGAAACAAATGAAGATAATAGTCCAGCTTCAACTGATTTGGAACTTATGTTTTATCTGCAATAAAAGTTATATTTTTAAGAGTAAAAAGTAGTTTTATATAAATTAGAAGGAGGGATTATAGTGGAATCTAGATGGGTAGAAGAAGCGTGGAAGTTTATAAAAGAAAAAACAGAATTAAATAATGATAGAATTGGTGTAGGATTTCCACATGTAAGCAAAAATAAACAGTATGATTTAGAGAAATCACAATGGTGGACAGCAGGGTTTTGGCCAGGAATATTGTGGAAAGTATATATAGATAGTAAAAACGATAAATTAAAAAGTACTGCTGAAAAATGTGAAAAAGAAATGGATTGTTTATTAACTGATACTGAATTAATAGATCATGATATGGGATTTATGTGGACATTAAGTAGTTTAGCTAATTATAAGGTAACAGGAAATAAAGAATCAAGAAGAAGGGCATTACTTGCAGCAAATCTTCTAGCAGCAAGATTTAATATAAAAGGAAATTATATTCGTGCATGGAATTCATGGATAGGAAAAGATGATAATTCAGGAGTTGTAATTATTGATTGCATGATGAATTTAGGACTACTATATTGGGCATCTGAGGAAACTGGAGATCCAAGGTTTAAGCATATTGCAGAAAGTCATGGCAAGATGGTATTAGAAAATTTCATAAGGGAAGATGGATCTGTTCAGCATATGGTGGTATTTAATTCAGATACTGGAGAGGTTATAGAAAAACTTGGAGGACAAGGATTTGCAGCTGATAGTGCATGGGCAAGAGGCTGTGCATGGGCAGTTTATGGCCTCGCAATTTCTTATAAACATACTAAAAGTTTGGAATTTTTAAATGCAGCTAAGAAAACAGCACATTATTTTATGGTAAATATGAAGGCTAAAAAATATCCTGTTTGGGACTTTAGAGTTCCTGAAGATGGAGAAAAAAAATATAGATATCCAGATTCTTCTGCAGCAGCTATAGCAGCATGTGGTTTACTTCTTTTAAGTGAAGAAGTTCCAGAATTTGAAGTTTCATTATATAAAGAAGCGGGAGAAAATATGCTGAAAAATTTATATTATGAATGTGCTTCAAAAGATGATATGGAAGAAGAAGGTTTAATATACCATGCTACTGGACATTTTCCAGAACAAAAAAATTTAGATGTGCCAATTATTTATGGTGATTACTTTTTTGCAGAAGGTATTGCAAAATTAAATAATGATAAAACGTTGTTTTGGTAATATAGAATAATCAATTCGCAATATTCTATTAGGAATATTGCGATTTAATCATTATTAACAAGAAGTGAGGAATGTAAATATGATTAATAAAAATATAGGATTATATAATAAAAGTATTAAAGAAAATAAGTTAAATACTAAAGAGGATTTAAGACAGGCTTTATATAACATAATAGAACCATTAGTACCATTTTTAAAGAACCAAAAACCTGGACACTTAAATTTAGGAACTAGTGGATCAGTTTATGATGAAAATGCAAGAGAAGGTGAAGCTTTTTTAAGACCTTTATGGGGAATAGGTCCACTTTCAACATTAAAATATGAAGTAGATTCAGAGTTAATTCAATATTTTGTTAAAGGTTTAATAGAAGGGACTGATCCTAAAAGTGAATCTTATTTAGGAAAAGTAAATGATTATGATCAACTTATAGTTGAAATGGCATCTATATCATTGTCATTAATGTTATCTAAGGATATATTTTGGGATGCTTTAAATAAGAAAGAGCAGGATAATTTATATAATTGGTTAATACAAATTAATGATCATGAAATTCCTGATACAAACTGGCTATTTTTTAGAATATTAGTAAATGTTGCAATGAAAAAATGTGGAAGAGAATGGTCGAAGGAAATGGTTTCAAGAGATTTAGATAAAATAGATTCGTTTTATTTGAATGATGGATGGTATTTTGATGGATATGAAAATCAAATAGACTATTATATTCCATTTGGTATGCATTATTATGGTTTAATTTATGCAAAGGTAATGGAATCAGATGATCCAATAAGATCAAAAGAATATAAGGAACGTGCAAAAGTATTTGCTCAAACTTATAAAGATTGGTTTTCAGTGGATGGAGCAGCGTTGCCTTTTGGAAGAAGTTTAACTTATAGATTTGCTCAAGTAGCTTTTTGGTCTGCTTTAGTTTATGCAGATGTAGAAGCATTGTCTTGGGGTGTTATAAAAGGAATGATTATGAAAAATCTAAGATATTGGTTTAATAATAGTATTTTTTCAGCAGATGGGCTGCTTACTATAGGCTATACATATCAAAATTTAAATATGGCAGAAGGATATAACGCACCTGGATCACCATATTGGGCCTTAAAGACATTTTTACTTTTAGCAGTGCCTGAAAATCATCCGTTTTGGACAACAGAAGAAGAAAAATTACCTTTCACTGAAAAAAGTGTACAAAAAAGTTCTAGAATGATAGTTTGTCATGATAAAACAGGTAGGGAAGTTCAAGCCTTCACATCTGGTCAGCATTCACATGAACATGCTCATGCGGATGCAAAGTATGAAAAGTTTGTATACTCAACAACATTTGGCTTTAGTGTACCTAAAGGGAGAGTATTATTAAAACAAGGTGCTTTTGATAGTTGTTTAGCACTATCAGAAGGTGATGGATATTATAAAACTCGTTATGGTTGTGAGAGCTATGATATAAAAGAAGATTATATAGAATCTTGTTGGAAACCTTGGAAGGATGTTATTATAAAAAGTTTTATTGTACCTCTTACTCCATGGCATGTGAGAATTCATGTTATAGATACTAAGCGAACATTGGATACTGCAGAAGGCGCTTTTTCAGCACCAGCTTGGATAGGAACAAATAAAGAATATAAAGATAAAATTTTTTATAAGTTCGATGATTGTATAACTGGTATTGTTGATTTGAGTGGAAGCGGAAAAGCAGAAATGGTTCAGCCAGAACCTAATACTAATTTACTTTATTCTCGTACTGTGATACCAACTTTGACAGGAAGAATTAATCCAGGAAAAAGCGTTTTGATTTCTGCTGTTTTAGGTGCTGTAAGTGTTTCAAAGGATTTCGATTTAGAGGAAATTCCTAATGTGACCTTTGAAGGTGACGTTGCAATTATAGAATTAAATAGTAAAAAAGTAAGTGTAAAGATAGATTAATAATATACTGTATAAATCTATATAGTTAAAGTGGAGAATTGAATTATGGATAAATATAAAAAAATAAAATATCAATTAATTGTGAAAGAAATGGTAGAGATATTAAATAGAAAAGGATATGTAAGTTATTATGCTGAAGATAAAGAAGAAGCTAGGAAGAAGATTTTAAGCTTAATACCAGAAGGTTCAAGTATAGCTGTAGGTGGCTCAGAAACGTTAGCAGCTATGAATATTATTAATGAATTTAGAAGCGAAAAATATAGGTTTTTTGATAGGTATAAAGATTTACCTTACGAAGAAATATATGAAATATATAGACAATCCTTATTATCAGATTATTTGGTTTCAAG
>JAQSXU010000113.1 GCA_029256485.1 Clostridiaceae bacterium | reverse complement strand
ATAATCTGAACAATTAAATTCAAAAAATGGTGCATTTCTACCAAAATTACCGGTTTCTACTGCATACTTATACATCAATTCTGCTAGTAAACTTTTACCTACCCCGGAAGGTCCGTATATTAAGGTATGAAGGCCATGGGGCGGATATAATACCGCAGCTTTAACCCTGCTTATCTGTCCCTTTAAACTTTCATCATAGCCTATGAATTCACTAAATACGTCTTCTCCATTCTGAGATGTATTTTCCTCAGTTCTTTCATAAACAGCCGTATTTTGTCCTTGTTCATCATCAGCTTCTAACCCATTGTTATTTTCTTCTTTCAACTCATTTTTTAGTTTCCCTATTGCGTACTTGCCAACATTATATCCTTGTTCATTAAGAAGCTTTGTCAACCTTCGTTCTGATATATTTCCATATTGAGATATTAACTGCTTAATATCTCCAATTAGAGATACACGTCTTCTGCTTCTGGAATCCGGTATATTGTTTTCTTTTCTTATGTTTGTTACATTTTCTCTAAGTATATTAAGCTTTATTGCAATCTGCTCATCTGTAAAAGGATTTTTCTTGTCTTCATTTTTAATTAATTGAATTACTTTTTCTTCCATATTATCCATTCTTTCTTCTTATAAAGTCATATGGTTTATCAAATTAGTCCCTTTTTACTGAACTTAAGAAAATCACTTTTAATAGTCTATTTTATAAATCAATATAATTTTACCATAATATATCATTCTTCACTAGAACATTTGAAAGTGAGCAGATATTTAACATCAAATTTCCATAAAATCAAATTTTATATTTCCAAATTAAATATCAGATATACTAAAAATTTCTTATACACACAGAACTTCGAATCATCCAGTTTGCCATCATATCTCTTATAAGCTTGACGCCCATTCTTTTAAAATCTTTTTCCTGACTATATAGTGGTATTGACATAATATATTTTTGATACATTATCCATGCCACAATTGAAGGCGAAGCGAAAGAGTGCGTAAGCACGGGTGCTGGCGCAGTAGCACAATATATAGAATCATATGAATTAATATCATTTTTTTCTTACAGGTGTTTTATGTTCTTTGATATTTATAACTTTATTTTCAGGTTCATCTGGAATTTCATCAATTAGTTCACCAAAAATAAAACATTGCCCGTATATCTGAGGTGTTCTTTCACTTGATGCTCCAAAACACTGTTTTGATGGGTGTAACACTGCTTGAGTTAGAACTCCTACATTATGCTCCAGAGATTGTACCTTTTCCTGCAGTTTTCTATTTTCATTTTCCAGTTCTTTAATACGTTGATCTTTTTCATCTGAATACTGCATTTTAAGGCTCCTTTCTGGTTAACCTTATAACTATGTTATACCATAAAATGCCTATTTTACTAATTTTTAGAAGGTATTAAAAAATCATTCCTTCAGTATTAGTACTTTCTTTATGAGCTTTCTTCTGATTAATTTGCAATTCTTCTAAAATCCACTCAAGCTGACGATTTGCTGACTAACGTCAGTGTCTTTAAATCTTCTTCTTCTATTTTGACTAATAATTGAATGGTTAGGAATTGTATCAGTTAAAGAGTAACCTAAAAAACATCTATATGTTATATTAACTTGAATATCCTCCTCAAAAGAATTCTATATATAAGTATTCGACGTAAGTATAAAAAATCCTTTTTGTAAAATAAAAAGGCTGCTGACATTTTATGTATGTCAACAGTCTTGATGGAACATAGTATGTTCCATCTAATACTTTTCCTAAATATTTTAGAGGCTAATAGCCTCAGGTTCCTGCATATACTGTTGGTACATCACCTGCCGCTGCTCTTGTGTCAACGTTTTTATCGTCTGTAACAACAACCTTAACATTTGGAAACTGTTTTTGAAATTCTGGGATTATTTTATTTTAGCAAAATTAATATAATCCCCCTGTGGCAGCATTAGTTCTATCTCACCTTTTATGCTAATTTTTTTATACACTCATATTGGTTTTCTGAAAGAATTTACCATAGCCTTAATCCCTTCATCAAATGAAGTAACTTTAAAATCAGGAAAATGATTTTTGAACTTGGAAAAATCAATTATATAAGGATTATTAAATTGATATATCATCTCTCTGGCTTCTTTTATTATTGGAACAATTAGTCCAATTATTGGTTGAATAAATCCAGGAATCATTAAAACTTTATAATTTGTACATAGTATATGATTAATCTTTATAACAGCTTCTTCTATAGTTACTGGCTCACTTGCCGGCAAATGCCAAACCTGTCCATATGTTTCCTTATCCAATGCTAAGGCAACAAGAGCCCTGCCATTATCAAGTGTGTATGCATAGGTATGTTTTACATTGATTCTGCTCAGAGAAACAGGAGATTTACCAAGCAGCATACGCTCCAGAAAACCAGAGTAAAATGAACTATTGACTGCATTGGGTCCGTAGAAGTCAGCTGACCGTCCGATCACAGCCTTTATTCTTCCGGCATTATGTGCCTCCATAAGCAGGTCTGATGTCTTTTTTCTAGCAAAGCCCTTTTCAGATACCGGACTTTGATTATGGGATTCATTAAAAGGTACTTTTAATGGTGAAGGGCCATACATATACACATCGTCAAAAAATATTAATGTCGCTCTTGTTTTCTCACATGCTGTTATTACATTTTCCATAATCTTAGGCCATTGACTTAACCAGTATTTTGACTTATAAGGAATTCCAATACATAGATATACATATGCAGCTCCTTTTACTGCATTAATTGTCTGATTCAAATTCAATAAATCAGCATTAAAAGCATCAATTTCTGCAGTTCTTTTCGTACGGTATACAGCTCTGATACTTAAACCCTTTAACTTAAGTTCAGAAATTACTGCTTGACCAATAGCACCAGATGCTCCTAACACAACATGTAGCTCATCTTTCATAATACCCATCCCCAATCAGTTTTACTATAATTTTCCACTTCAAAACACTTATATAAATAAATTCTTTAAATTTTTTATTTGTATTAGAATAATTATATACGTTAATTTTTAAAAAAAGTTAAGACAGCGTAAAATATATGTTAAATATTATAGTAACAAATCCTAATAATTTAAGAGATCATTCCTAAACCTTATCTTACTTTAATTTATTCTCATAGTCTTCCACCATTTTTTTAATCATATTTCCGCCTGTTGGTCCTGCAATTTTACCTATTTCCTTTGAAGTCATATTTCCATCATACTCTCTGTTTAAATCAGCACCTAATTCATCAGCTGTCTCTATTTTAAGTTTTTTTAATTTATCCTCTGATCCTGGAACTAATGGTTTTTTTGACATAAATATCACCTTCCCAATAATAGTATTTATAAAAAGACAGATGGCCAAAATTCAAGCCATCTATGCTGAAACATATATTTAAGTTAAATTTTGTGATTCACTATAATCCTTTTTAATTTGTTCTACAGGATCATCAAAAGCTGGATACCAGCCTTTTTTTATGACCATATCAGTTAATTCAAAGTGTTCAGATACAGCTTTATTTAATTGCTGCTGTAATTTTTGTCTTAGTTCTGGATTAGAAGCCTCTGCAGCAGCAGCAGACAAAGAAGTTACGCCAAACTTTGAGTCCTTGATCATATCCTGTGCAATATCTTTATCCATTAGTTTATTATCTGTTCCCAATAATCTATCAAAAAAAGACATAATCGACCTCCTATTGTATGTTCATTTTTTCTTTAACAAAAGACTGCATTGTATCAATGTTTTCCTTTTTATTGCTTAAGCATTTTTCCATAAATGATTTAAGCTCGTCATCATGTACCATAGCCATACTGGCTTGTAATTTTTTTGCTCCAATAAGATTGGTATCCATTAATTCTCTAATTTCCAAAATCTCGTGAGGTGCCAAATCGTTTCTATTATTCATTGTCTTACCTCCATAACTTTATAGTTTTTGGTTTAATATTAATAATAAAAAAATATTTATTTAGTTATTGCATTAATGGCAGATAAATCCTGATTAAGCTGCTGCTCTGGATTTGCATATGCATCATACCAGCCTTTACTTATTGATATATCTGATAATCTATTATGAGAATTAACACAAGCAGTTAATTGATTCTTAAGTGTTTCTCTAAGCTGTGTATTTGTTGTTTCTGTTATTGTTTTCGCCAAGGTAGTAATTGTTGCCTTAGAACTTGTTAATAAATCTAATGCAATATCTCTATCAGTTAGTGTTGTTCTATTTTCCATCTTGTTTCTCCTTTCTTATATTCTTTTAATTTATCTTCCCAATGCAGATTGAATATTCTTAAGAGCAGTTTTCTTAGAATTTATTGAATCCTGCATAAAGTTCTTTAACTCAGTATCGCTAACCATGTTTATACTTTCGCTGATCTTTTTAATTCCAAGCATCTCCTGGCTCACAAATTCACGCACTTCAATAGCTTCATGTGGAGCTAATTTTACTTCACCCATGTTTATCACCTCCTGACGAATATTATTATTTACTTCTTACATTCATTAATGCATGGAAACTAAAACCACATAAACATGGTTTTAGTTATTTTTAAAAAATTTTATTTTTTACCAGCATACTCTGATTCACGTCTGGGGTTTTGAAAACTTGGAGATGTAGGATCAGGATTATTAAAATATCTGCCTGGAGTAGATAAGTCAAAATATAATTTAGAATCATTAGTAACTCCAAAATCTTTATTAGATCCAGAATCCTTAACATTGTTTAATGCTTCTCTAAATAAGGCATTGTGAGCTTCTTCACGATTTAATAAAAAATCTATAGTTTCTCTTACATATTTGTCATTGATCTGACGGTAAAGATATTCATATACTACTTTTGCTCTCTGCTCTGATGCAATATTAGAAAGTAAATCTGCCACAAGATCTCCAGTTACTGTTACATAATTTGCTGTCCACGGCTCTCCTGAGGAATTTATCAACACTGGGGATAATCCGGTTAATACATGTGTTTCAACCTCTCCGCTAACCACTGAATTAAAATCCACAGAATGACCATTGAGCAAATTAATAGTTTGAGCTACCATTTCCATATGGCTTAATTCTTCGGATCCAATATCTAAAAACAGATCCTTTATAGTAACATCATTTATTCTAAAGCTTTGTGACAAATACTGCATGGCAGCCTTTAGTTCACCATTTCCTCCACCTAATTGCTCCTGCATTAAGACTGCATATTGGGGATTAGGCTTTTCTACTCTAACATCTTTTAATAATGCCTTTTCATGTTTAAACATTACTTAATACATCTCCTTCATATTTATTATCATTGATAATCTTAATTTAGTTTTTACTTAATTTTTAGAATAATTCATTTGTATAATAAAAAGCCATCAACATAAAATACATAATAAATTTAATATTTTTCATAATTAAATTCATGTTATCTTTGGAGGTTGAGTAAAATGAAAAAAAGAAAAGGAATTTTAATATTTACTGCTATAATTTTAATTTTATCTTTGGTGTGTTATTTGATTATCAGGAGCTGGACCACAACAAACTATGGTAAACTTAATATGAAAGTTGCTGTGATGCTAAAAATAAAAAAGTATATTAATCCTGCTTCAATTAGCGGTGAATCAATAAGTAAAGTCCGTGAAATAACGGATAATGATTTGACTAGATGGAGTGTTAAACCTATACCATTTTCAAATATTAAAAATGTTAATATTCAAATATCCTCATGTGAAATTCCAGTGCGTATATATACACCTGAGACTTCCTCCAAACTTCCCATAATTATTTATTCCCATGGAGGTGCCTGGATTGGAGGAAGTCTAGATACCCATGACAATGTTTGCAGGAAGCTGTCACAAAACACAAAGGCAATTGTCATATCTGTAGGCTATCGCCTTGCTCCAGAAAATCCTTTCCCAGCTGGACTTAATGATGTATATAATGTACTGCTTTGGGTCAATAAAAATGGTGAAGGAATTGGAGGAGATGGAAATCATATAGCTGTTGTGGGAGACAGTGCTGGTGGAAATCTTTCAGCTGCAGTTTCTTTAATGTCACGGGAAAAAAATGGTCCTCATATAACCTGTCAGATATTAGTATATCCTTCTACAAATATTCGGGAGCTTAACACTAAATCCTGGTATTATTTTGCTAATGACTTTAATCTTTCAAGAGCAGATATGGAAAGATATATTTCACTATATGTGCCTAAAAAGGAAGACAGGGCAAACCCATATGCATCTCCTTTATTAGAAAAGAATTTTAAGGGATTACCTAATACACTTATAATAACAGCAGAATTTGATGCTCTCAGAGATGAAGGAGAAGCATATGGTGAAAAATTAAAAAACGCTGGTGTCAATGTAGTTATTACTCGATATAAAGGTGTAACCCATGGATTCCTTACCATGAATCGAATTACAAATGAATCAGAAAAAGCCATAGAGCAAATATGTTTATATCTTCAAAAGGAGTTTTAGAAAGGACTTAAGAAAATACTATTTGTAACAAACTTTTTACTGCGTACATAATATATTGAGAAATAATTATTTTGGAGGATATCCTTGAAATTTAACAATATTAAAGAAATGACTTTATTTGAACATAGGTTTTGGCTGCAGATTTTAGGAGATCAACAAAAAAGCATGCAAAATTAGCATGCTTTTTTAATTCTTAAACTCTAATCCACTCCTACAGTTCTGCTTCTACGCTCCATTAATACTGTATCGTGCCATTGTCCATTATTCATTTTTGCCACCTTTTCTCTCATTCCAATTTCTCTAAAGCCGCATTTTTTATGTAATTCTAAGCTGGAGGTATTTTCTCTTATAATTCCAGATTGCAATGTCCAGTAGCCATTTTCTTCTGAATCTTCTATCAAAGCGTTTAGAAGAGTTTTGCCTACCCCTAATCCCCTATACTTTTCACCAATATATATGCTGACTTCTGCTACTCCAGCATATACACATCTGCTTGATGTAGGGCTCAATGCTGCCCAGCCTAATATACTATTTTCACTGCGAGCTACTAGTCTGCATGAATTTATATGACTTTTGTCCCAGTTTTCCCAGGTTGGTATTTCCATTTGAAAGGTAGCCATGCCTGTGTTAATGCCTTCCTCATATATTTTTGCAACTTGCTTCCAGTCCTCTGGCAGCATAAAATCAATTTTATAATTCAAAATTCATTTCCCCCTTTTAAATTAATATGAATTATTCTCCTAACAACATTTATTTTTATTAACTGCTTCAGTAAGCAGTTTTAGGCTTTCAAGAACTTGTTCTCTTTTGCTTTCTGGTATAGAGCTAAAAATACTTTCATAATATTTCTCCATACTTTGCTCAATATTATTAAATATCTTCATTCCATCATTTGTTAACTTAATAGATACATATCTTCTATCCTTATGATGTAAGTCCCTTATAACAAAGTTATTTTCCACAAGGTTATTGATAGTCCTGCTCATGGTGCTTTTATCTAAATTTAGTAATTCAGCAAGCTCATTTAAGGAAATTTCTTCTGCCCTTCCTATCTCTACCAATGCATGGCATTGAGAAATTGTAACACCGCTGCAGTTAGAATCACCCTTTTCCAATATTCCTAGTTCTCTTACAAGTGTTCTAATAAGTTCACGCAAATAGTTACTTTTGTTAATTTCCATGGAATCACCTCAATTTAATTGTAATGCAAAATAGTTGTATATTGCAACTGTTTCAGTAAAAAAAAACAAAAGTCTCACATTTAGCCATTTAATGCTAAATACGAGACCTTTATAATAATCAAATTTATTTATTCATTGCTTCCTGAACAGCAACTGCTACAGCAACAGAAGCTCCAACCATTGGGTTGTTACCCATTCCGATAAGTCCCATCATTTCAACGTGAGCTGGAACTGATGAAGAACCTGCAAATTGAGCATCTGAATGCATTCTTCCCATAGTATCTGTCATACCGTAAGAAGCTGGACCTGCTGCCATGTTATCTGGGTGAAGAGTTCTTCCTGTACCACCGCCTGATGCTACTGAGAAATACTTCTTGCCTTGCTCATAACATTCTTTCTTATAAGTTCCTGCTACTGGATGCTGGAATCTAGTTGGGTTTGTTGAGTTTCCTGTTATTGAAACGTCAACACCTTCATGGTGCATTATGGCTACACCTTCTCTAACATCATCTGCTCCATAGCATCTAACTTTTGCTCTTTCTCCATTGGAGTAAGCTGTTTCTTTAACTATTGTTAATTTTCCTGTGTAATAGTCAAATTTAGTCTGAACATATGTAAAACCATTTATTCTTGAAATAATAAATGCAGCATCTTTTCCAAGACCATTTAGTATAACTTTTAGTGGCTCTTTTCTTACTTTATTTGCTGATCTAGCAAGTCCTATAGCTCCCTCGGCAGCAGCAAAGGATTCATGTCCTGCTAAGAATGCAAAACACTTAGTTTCCTCTCTTAGCAACATAGCTGCTAAGTTTCCGTGGCCTGTACCAACTTTTCTGTCATCTGCAACTGAACCAGGAATACAGAATGACTGTAAGCCTTCTCCAATAGCTTCTGCAGCTTCTGCAGCCTTTGTACATCCTTTTTTAATTGCTATAGCTGCACCAACTGTGTAAGCCCAACAAGCATTTTCAAAACATATTTGCTGAATGCCCTTTACTATATTATAAACATCTATACCTTTTTCATCACATACTGTTTTAGCTTCTTCAACTGAGCTTATTCCGTATTTATTTAATACTGGTAATATCTGATCTATTCTTCTTTCATAACTTTCAAATAATGCCATATCAGTTCATCCTCCTTTTCTTATTCATGCCTTGGATCTATAAGCTTTGCAGCTTCTGCAAATCTACCATATGTACCTGTAGCTTTTTTCATAGCTTCATTAGCATCAGTACCTTTTTTAACCATATCCATCATTTTTCCAAGACTAACAAATTCATATCCAATAACTTCATTGTTTTCATCTAAAGCTATTCTGTTTACATATCCTTCAGCCATTTCTAAGTATCTTGTTCCCTTAGCATTTGTACCATACATTGTACCAACCTGGCTTCTAAGTCCTTTTCCTAAATCCTCAAGGCCTGCACCTATTGGTAGTCCACCTTCTGAGAAAGCAGTTTGAGTTCTTCCGTAAACTATCTGTAAGAATAATTCTCTCATTGCTGTATTTATTGCATCACAAACTAAGTCTGTATTTAAAGCTTCAAGTATTGTCTTTCCTGGAAGAATTTCAGATGCCATGGCAGCTGAATGTGTCATTCCAGAACATCCTATAGTTTCAACTAATGCCTCTTCAATAACTCCATCCTTTACATTTAAAGTTAATTTACAAGCACCCTGCTGAGGAGCACACCAACCAATTCCGTGAGTTAATCCTGATATATCCTTTACTTCTTTAGCTTGTACCCATTTTCCTTCTTCTGGTATTGGAGCTGGGCCATGATTAGGTCCTTTTGCAACACACATCATGCTTTCAACTTCTGTTGAATAAATCATTTTATTATCTCCTTCCTACAATAGATCATTAATTTTCAAATTTATTAATATGGCTATGTAATTATTTAGCCCACTGGGCATATTTATGTCCCACCTTAGTTATAAAAAAAATAACTGTTATGTCTACATTTACATTTTAACAAATATCTTATTTAGTAACAATAGCTTTAATAAATAAATTGCATTAAAGCTAAATTACGCAAAATTCTGATAATAAAAACTATTTTTGTTTATTACACTATTGCGTTTATTGCCTACTATAATGTATAATATTTTCCATCATCTAATATAGGAGGATTTTTTATGACTGAAAGAACTTTAGTACTAATTAAACCTGACGGAGTTGAAAGAAAATTAATAGGAAAAATTATAAATTTCTACGAGGATAAAAATTTAAATATTATTGCAATGAAAATGACTAAACCTGATCTTAATACAGTGGAAGAACATTATATTGAGCATAGGGGAAAAGATTATTTTAAGGATTTAATACAATACATAACTGAAGAAAGATTAGTTGCCATGGTTATTGAAGGGGAACACGCTATTGAACTGGTTAGAAAGATTAATGGATTAACAGATCCTTTGAATTCTGATATGGGGAGTATCAGGGGTAGATTTGCCTGTGATAAGCAAAGAAACCTGGTTCATGCCTCTGATAGTGCCGATAGCGCTAAGCGTGAAATCAGCATATGGTTTCCTGAGTTAAACAATACGTAAACTCAACTTATGCAGTATTAAACAGCGAGCTACAACGCTGTGGAATGATGCATAAGTTATAGTTGAAGTTGTTTTGCCAAGCTAAACAATACGTAAACTTAACTTATGCAGTATTAAACAGCGAAGCTTCAACGCTGTGAAATAATGCATAAGTATAGTTGAAGTTGTTTTGCCAAGCTAAACAATACGTAAACTTAACTTATGCAGTATGAAACAGCGAAGCTTCAACGCTGTGAAATAATGCATAAGTTATAGTTGAAGTTGTTTAGCTCTGCTGATTTAAAATAATACTGTTGACATAATTATTATCATATGATATCATAATTCTGTTACTTGCCGCTGTGGCGGAATTGGCAGACGCACGGGACTCAAAATCCCGCG
>JAQSXU010000397.1 GCA_029256485.1 Clostridiaceae bacterium | reverse complement strand
TCCTAAAGTTGCAGAAATTCTTGAAACTCAACAGACACATGTTGAAAATGCCGTACTTCGCTATTTTCAAAAAAGCAAAGATAAAATCAAGGTACACGACATTGAGGCGGCTACCTCAATTACTTTTTCATTAATCAATTCCATCGTAGATCAAATAGTCTTTTCAAAAAATAAAATTGCCCGAAAGCGTCTATTAGAAGAAACTGTGAATGCTGTAGAAGCTTATCTTTTTGGAGTTGATTAATATAGCTTAATGCATTATTATTTTAAACATCTATCATTTATAAAAGTCAAACAGATTCAAGGTTACTCTTCACCTTGAATCTGTTATTTAAAAAACTATTTATTAGCACCATTCATTAAACTGTAAGTTCTAGCAAAAGCACTGAACAAAATTCCAGTTATAGGGTAGACAATCCAGCATATCCTCCATCCATGGAAAAGAAAGCCCCATACTAGAAATACACAAGTTGCAAGAGGAAATACAATATGAGATACAGCACCAATAACTCTATTATTTTTTCTATTCATAAGATTTTATTTTTAAAATATTTATATAATCTAACTAATTCAATTTCATAAGATTTTATTTTTAAAATATTTATATAATCTAACTAATTCAATAGATATATTTTTCGTATTATTAGAACCTAAATCCGTTATCTTTGCAAAACTATACCTTTTATCATATAACTTTTTTATAATTCGATGAAGCGGAGAATTTTCTGAATAATTGCTTATTGGGTATCCACTAGTATCATTTTGAAGAGTTATATATTCAAAATCAATATTTGGATGATAAAATAAACTAGCTAATGTATCCTCACTTAAATGATTTATTCTATCAAGCATTTCTTTCGTACTGTCTTTATCTTCTACATAACTTAAAGGTGTTGGAATATATAATGTTCTATGATTCCTAGGACTTTTAACTATTTTTCTTCCCCATATACCTACATAGCCTTCATAAATCACGTCAAAATATTGTTCAAATATACTTTGTTGAAACTGAGTAGCTGCATAATGAGGACTCTCAAAAAACTTAACAGGAAGTTCTAATTTCTTTGCCATATTAATAGCTGCTTCTACCCTTTTTCGTATACTCTTTTCATCATTATTTCGCTCTTCATTAAACTCAGTCCCATCTGCACTTACCTCTTTCTGATACTGATGAGTATAGCCATGCAAACCAATCACACCATTTCTACTTAGTAAATACTCCATTGTAAAAAGGAAGTTGGAATTAGGCATACTATAATCTTTAGATATATCATTATCAATGCTGTTTGGAGGATCAACAAACCTTGGTATCCATGCTATATGAAATGGAACACCATTTGAAAACATATAATCTGCAACTATTCTGAATTTCTCCAGATTGTCAGAATCCAAATACTCATCACCTGCAGTTACATCTTCAAATCGAATTAAAGCGGTTCTTCCAGGAGGTCTTTTATAACTCTCATACTTATTTCTATCAAAATAGAGAAAAATAGAACTACTATCATAATCCCATTTAGATTTAGCATTCAACATACTGCATATATCAAATAACGACAAGTATACTACACTATCAACTAAAGTAAATTTATAATCATCAGTCTCATAGTTTATAAATATTGGAGATTTCCCTTTAAATAGTATATCGATTTTACTTCCTGTGATATTAAACGCACCTCCTATTAATCCAATAAATTCTACCAAGGGTAGAAAATAACGATTAATGTCTCGGTATATAGGACTTATAAACTTTAATAATTTTCCTTCAAAACTTATTTTTAAATTGGATTCTATTGAAAATAATTGCTTGTCATAAATCATCTATCTCTTCTTCTCGCTTAATATTATTCTATGCTTCTAAAGTATGTTTATAAATCTATAATGTTTCTCATGTATGCTCTTTAAAAGGCATATGAAATTTAATAGCTATACTCTCACTGCCTCAAGCTATTATAATCTTTTGGTTAATAAAATATTTTCATCAAATTATACAATAATTAAAATTTGTCCATATATCCTTTATGAAAATTAAATGACGGAGGTACACACAAATGGCATTCACTAAAACTATCGACTCAGTTACTCTTAGTATCGAAGTTGAAAAATGAAAAGACAAAGCTAGCTATCGAATTTATACCAAAAGACTTTTTTAGGCATCAAGAAAGATGCTGCACCAGAAAATGTATATGTTGTTGCAGATACAATTAAAGGTGTTATGCAAGCTAAAACTAGAGATTACTTTATAAATGAATCTTCTAGTTTAACAAACGCTTAGTGCAGTTAGGAGTTAACAGTTATGAGTTATAGCACTAATAACTTTGCTCACTAACTCATAACTCATAGCTAAAAAGAGAGTGGATTAATTAAATGAAATATACAATAGCCACACCTTTCTTCTAAAAAGTGTAGCTATTTTTATTAATTAAATATTGTATTAAAAAGTCTTCTTATAATATAAACATTATGCTAATGAATAAATAACCCCAGATAAAACACATCCTAATGGAAATAATATAAATATGATTCCTAAAATTATCGAACTTATATTAAATTGAGGTTTTAATAAAACATTATTTGTTTTCATCTGTTTCAAGTATATTTTATTCATTGCCATACCTGTCCCACCGATAATTATCAGACATGTTCCTATAAAGCAAATAAGAAAAATGATAATTCCAATTATAGCAGCAATAAATGGTAAAAGTATAATGCCCATCAAATCTCCTCCTTATAATCTATTCAAGATTAACATTCCTGAAATCACATAACACAAAGTTACTACAATGCCAACCCACATATGTATAGCTGAAAGCAGCCAATAAGCAAATTTTATCTTTTTATCAG
>JAQSXU010000112.1 GCA_029256485.1 Clostridiaceae bacterium | reverse complement strand
ATCAGGTGTTGATGCTCCAGCAGTAACACCAATATTTTTGATTTTTTCATTATTTATATAATGTGGAATTTCTCCCGCATTTTCAACGTGAATTGTATTAGGACAATTTTTTTTACAGATTTCATATAATTTTGTTGTATTTGAACTATTTTTTCCACCAATGACCACCATCATATCCACCTTTGAAGACAATTCGTTAGCGGCTTTCTGCCTCACTTCAGTAGCAGAGCAAATAGTATTAAATGCAACTATTTCCTTACTTTTTTTAATTACAATACTCAAAACCTTTTCCCAATTTTCTTGTTTTTCTGTTGTTTGTGAAACTACGCAAATTCTATTAGGAATTTGGGAAAAATCGTTTCCATCCTTTGAAATTATTGCACTATTATTACACCAACCATTAATGCCAATCACTTCTGGATGATTCTTATCACCTACTATTAAAATAGTATACCCTAATTCATGATACTTTTTTACTTTTTGCTGTATATTAGATACAAAAGGGCATGTTGCATCTACAATAATTAAATTTTTATTTTTTAATTCTGTTAATTCTTTTTCTGATATTCCATGAGATCTTATAATTATTACATCGCCAGAATTAAGAATGTCAATATTATCTAATTCAATTGGGTATATTTCATTTTCCTTAAGATAATTTACTACATCATTATTATGTATCAATGGACCTAAAGTATATATTTTCTTATTATATTTATGTTTGCATTTTAATGCTTCTTCAACTGCTCTCTTAACACCATAACAAAATCCGGCTTTATCAGCCAGTATAATATTCATATTAATCACCCTATAAAATATCTATAATTTAATATAACTTGCAATTTTGCTGACAACTTGTTCAATATTCATATTTGATGTATCAATTTCAATTGCATCTTTTGCTTTAGTTAAAGGACTAACTTCCCTTGTTGAGTCTATATTATCTCTTCTTATTATATCACTAAGTATGTCATTATATTTAACACTTATACCTTTTGAGATTAATTCATTATATCTTCTTTCAGCTCTTTTTTCAGCTGATGCTGTCAAATAAAATTTATAAGGGGAATCACACAGCACAACTGTACCTATATCTCTTCCGTCCATAATAACATTATAATGTTTTGCCATTTCTTTTTGAAGATCAACAAGTATTTCCCTTACTTCTCTTATTGATGAAAACATTGACACATTTCCACTTATAACAGGCATCCTGATCTCCTCTGATATGTCTTCATCATTAGCTATCAATCTATCGCCCTCAAAATGCATATTTAATGAGTTAATTAGTTTAATCAGTTTATCAATGTCGTTGGCTCCAATGTTATTCCTAAGGGCAAATAGTGTAACGGCTCTATACATTGAACCCGTATTAATGTACATTAAATTGAACTTTTCACCAACTAATTTAGCAATGGTACTTTTCCCTGCACCTGCTGGTCCATCAATTGCAACGCTAAAATTCATCTGTGTTCATCCTTTCGATTAATTATATTCTATATTAAAATAAAAATTCCTTCATTTTTATGACTTAATCGACTAACAAATCTTTTCTTAAAGTTGAAGCATTTTTCAAATATACAAATTTGGGAGAATTATTTACACCATCTATGAGAAGTAAAAATCGAATACAAAGCTTTATGCTATTTTCAACATACATTTCACTAAAATGCATGATTGCCAGATCAGGCAAATTAAAATGCTCTCTAATAAATTTCCCAGGATAAGCTTTTGTAATATCATTTGTACAAGATATTATTAATGATTTAACATCTTTTCCATCAATTTTATTCTGTTCCAAAATTTCATTGAATAATTCTATAGAATTATTCTCAATTTCATACTCAGTATTTTTCAGTATTGTTGTTGCTCCTCTTAGTGCAATTATTTTAATCATCCCCGATCATTTTACCAGATAAATATCCTGTAGATAGTGCTATTTGTAAATTAAACCCTCCTGTAAATGCATCTACATCAATAATTTCACCTGAGAAATATAAGTTAGTAATTATTTTTGATTTCATGGTAGATGGATCTATCTGTTTAACATTTACACCACCGGAAGTAATAATAGCTTCAGCTATAGGTCTCAGGCCTTTAACATTTAAGGTGAAGTTTTGAATTAAATTACAAAGATTTCGCCTTTCTTCTTTAGTTATTAAATTTACTTTTTTGTTTTCATCTATTTCAGATAGTCTAATAATTGTTTCAATAATCTTTTTTGGAAGGAGTTCATCTAAGGCATTTTTAAAATCTTTATTAATATTTTTTTGAAAATCTTTTTGAATTCTCTTGTCTAATTCATCATTAGATAGTGCTGGTTTTAAATTTATTACTACTTTATAGTCCTTATAATCCTTAATAAAACTGCTGCTGCTTAAGGCAATTGGGCCGGATATACCAAAGTGAGTAAATAACATTTCACCAAAATCTTTATATACTTCTTTGTTTTTAGAATTTAAAACTTTTAATTCTACATTCTTTAAGGATAAACCCTGTAAATCCTTTATCCAACTCTCTTTAACTTCAATAGGAACTAAGGATGGACGTAATTCTGTTATAGAGTGCCCCAATTTTTTTAAAATGGGAAAACTTTCACCTGTTGAACCTGTCTGTGGGTATGATAAACCACCAGTGGATATTATAAAATAGTCACCTTTAATAGATTCTCCATTTGAAAGCACTACGGATTCTATTTTATTTTCTCTTATAATAAAATCTTTAAATTCTGTATTTAATAAAACATTCACGTTATTCTTGTATAATCTTTTCTGTAATGCAGAAATAATATCTGAAGATTTGTCTGAGTTAGGGAAAACTCTATCTCCTCTTTCTATTTTGAGATGCACACCTTCGTTTTCAAAAAAATTCATTGTATCTCTATTTGTGAATGAATAAAGAGCACTATATAGAAAGCTAGAATTAGTAGGGATGTAATCAAAAAATTCACTTATATCCTTGCTATTTGTAATATTACATCTTCCTTTTCCTGTAATATATAACTTCTTACCAAGTTTTTCGTTTTTTTCAATTAAAGTAACTTGAGTTTTCTCTGAAGCTGAGATTGCAGCCATCATTCCAGAAGGACCACCACCTATTACGATGGTTTTTTCCATATATAATCACCTCAATGCTAGAAACAAAATTTATTATCTATTTAACTTTACATTTTTAAAGTTAAACTGTCAATTAAATATATTTTAATAAAAAATGGTGAACCATTGCGGTTCACCAGAAAATGATTAATACCAGCCTCTTAGCTTCATTGCTTTTGATACTCTTCTAATGGAATGCATATAAGCTGCATTTCTCATTGATACTTTATATTCTTCTTTTATTGACCATATATCATTAAAGGCATTTACCATTGCTATTTCTTCTTTATGCTCAACTTCTTCTTCTCCCCAATAGTATCCATACAAATTTTGAACCCATTCAAAATAGGAAACTGTTACTCCGCCTGCATTTGTCAAAATATCTGGTGTAACAAGAATACCCTTTTCAAATAAAACTTTATCAGCATCAGGAGTTATTGGACCATTGGCAGCTTCACATACTAATTTTGCTTGTATTTTTTTTGCAACATCACTTGTGATTGAATTCTCCAGTGCAGCTGGAATTAATATATCAACATTGAGTCCCCAGAATTCATCCATTGATATTTCCTTGGCACCAGGCAATCCAAGTAAATTTCCGTTTTCATTTATATAATTAATCATGGTTGCAGCATCTAAACCGTTTTCATTATAGACTACATAACTTCCTTTTTCTCTGCACCATTCCGAAACAGCAACAATCTTTGCACCTAGCTTTTCGCAGTTTAAAGCAGTAAAACTACCTACATTGCCAAAACCTTGAAGAGCTATTTTAGCTTTTTTCATATCTATGCCTAATTTTGCGGAAGCTTCTCTTGCTGTAACAGCTACGCCATACCCAGTAGCAGCATTTCTTCCTTTTGATCCGCCAAAATCTAAAGGCTTACCTGTAAAGGTTCCAATTGCACTGTAACCTACTAATTTATTGTATTCATCTGCCATCCAGGACATAATCTGACCATTAGTATTAACGTCTGGAGCTGGTACATCTACTTTTTCTCCGATTAATTTATAAATTCCATCAATATATGCTCTGCATAATCTTTCTAATTCACCTTGTGAAAGAGTCTTTGGATCAACAATAATACCGCCTTTTCCTCCTCCATAAGGAATTCCTGTTACAGAACATTTAAATGTCATCCATATAGAAAGTGCTTTTACCTCTTCTATAGATACATTCTGATGAAATCTAATACCACCTTTTGTAGGACCAACTGCATCGTTATGCTGTGATCTAAAGCCTTTGAAAACCTTTACTGAACCGTCGTCCATCCTAACAGGTATATTTACTTCTAAAACTCTTAAGGGCTGTTTTAGTATTTCGTACACTGCTGGGTCCATACCTAGTTTGTCACAAGCTTCCTTTACCATCATTTGAGCATTTTCAAATGGATTTAAATTTTCCTTTGCCATGATAATACCTCCTAAAATGAATATAATATTTCAAGAATATTTTATTATGAATGTTTACCATCTTACAATATATATATTCTATATAATTTTAGATATTCCTGCATCATTATAAAAAATATTTCAAAATTTTAAAAAATACTATTTTATTATATAAAAAAAGAAAAGCAGGTGTTTTATTACCTGCTTTTAGTATTGATTATCCGCGTTATCTTTATACTGATATACTTGATATTCTTGCCAAATGTTTTCCAATTCTGTAAAAGTACTTGAAATTTTTTGTTTTTCTCGCAATCCAACTGAAATAATTAATGCATTTATCACACTTAATGGAGCCACAAGTGAATCTACAAATGATGCCATATTACTTTGGGCTATTAAAGTATAATCAGCTCTTGCAGCTAATGGAGAAAGCAGGCTGTCAGTAAGAGCAACTACTTTAGCACCTCTTTTATGTGCAAAAGTTAAAGATTCTACTGTTCTTGATGCATATCTAGGAAATCCAATACCAATAACTAAATCTTCTTCATTAACATTAATCATTTGCTCAAAGGTATCACTGATACCATAACTAACTACTTTAACATTATCTAAAATTAAGTTTAAATAAAATCCAAGGAATTCAGCAAGAGCTGTAGAGCTTCTTAATCCAATAATATAAATTCTTTTTACTGCAAAAATAGAATTTACTACATCCTCAAATGTCTTATGATTAATTTTCTCTAAAGTTGCCCTGATATTTTCTATATCAGATTTTAATACACCCTTAAGTGCAGTTCCTTCGCTAACAAAATCATTGGAAAGTTCTATTCTTTGAACTGATGTTAATTTATTTTTAATTAACTCTTGTAGAGCCTTTTGCAGTTTTGGATAACCTGAAAAGCCTAATTCATTTGCAAACCTTACTACCGTAGATTCACTCACACCTACGCTTATTCCTAATTTTGCGGCTGTCATAAAAGCAGCTTTATCATAATGTTTTAATATGTACTCCGCAATAAGCTTTTGACCTTTACTTAATCTTGGAAATTTCATTTGTATTGTACGCATTAGATCTTGTTTATTTTCTTCCATATCGATTCAATCCTTTCCCCAAAAATAAAGCATATATGCAACATTTATTTCATTTTAACATTAATTGAACAATTTAGCAATATATCATTCATATTACCTTTTTTCTATAACTATTAGATAAGGTGGGTTATTTCCCCTGTTTTCATATGTGTGCTTTATCACTGCAAACTGATTTTTAGAAAGTTTTTTTACATATTCCATAATTTTTGTACTTTCGTCTGTCCCTTCCTTATGACCAGTATATACAGCAATTGTAATAATTCCTTCATTATCAATTAATTCTAATGCATTTCTAATGCATTTAATAGTGGATTCGTATTTTGTGGTGATACTTTTATCACCACCTGGAAGATATCCAAGATTAAGCATAACACAATTCACCTTTTCATTAATATATTTATTTATGAATTCGTGTGAATCATTAATAAGCTTAACATTTTCACTTTTTTTAGTATTATATTTGGAAACAGCTTCACTTTGAATTTCAAATGAATATACTTTTTTAAATAATTTACTTAAAAAATCGGTGTCTAATCCATTGCCTAAGGTGGCATCAACTGCAACATTTTTAGTCTTACAAAAATTTTTAATTATATAATGCGCTAAGCTGCTTACATCCGAGGAGTAGTTAAACATTTTATCGCCTTCCAACTTAAAAATTCGTCTATTTATAACTTTTTAAATGTATGATTTCATCAACTGTCAGGTATCTCCACTTTCCCTCTTGTAGATTTCCCAATTTGATTCCTGCTACTTCTAACCTTCTTAGACTTATTACTGGATGCTTTATAGAATCACACATTTTTCTTATTTGTCTGTTCTTACCCTCATGAATAACAATTTCAACTGTGCAGGTTCCTTTTCCTATCTTGAAAATGTTTATTTTAGATGGTGCAGTTTTGTAATTATCAATAATAATACCACTGCGGAATTTAATTAATTCCTCTACAGTTGGTATTCCTACAATTTCCGCAATGTAAACTTTATTTTTTTCTTCTCTTGGGTGTATTATCTTGTTGTACAGTTCCCCATCGTTTGTTAACAAAATTAATCCAGAGGTATCATAATCTAATCTTCCTATTGGATAAATCCTTTCCTCTACCTTCACTAAATCCAATATAGTTTTCCTATTCTTTTCATCCTTAACAGTAGAAACATATCCAGTAGGTTTATTCAATGCAATATATATTTTTTTTTCTTCTGGCTTTACTGCTTTATTATTGAATTGAACAATATCGTTTAAACCATCTACTTTAACACCAAGCTCTGTAACTACTGTTCCATTTACTTTCACTTTTCCGCTTAAAATATATTCTTCACATTTTCTTCTAGATGCAATTCCACACCTTGCCAAATACTTCTGTAATCTTTCATTCATATTATCACCATTAATATATTTATTTGTACCTTAATTAAATTAAATGGACTGTATGTTTTAATACAGTCCTGTGCTTTTACTTAGAAAAGGCTCCATCTACAATATTATTTATTAGGTTATCATTTGTCAAGTATGGTATAGTAATCTGTTGAAGTCCACCGTTATTTTTATTGAATTCCATGCTTGTTGATATAGAATTCTCATTTCTTGCCCAAGCACGTCTTGCCACTCCTCCCATAACGTCCCAACTCATAGCAGAATCAATAATATTATCTATTCTTTCGCTTCCATCCAGTACCAGCCCAAATCCTCCATTAATTGATTTTCCTATGCCTACACCTCCGCCATTATGAAGAGTAACTAAACTCATTCCTCTTGCCGCATTACCAGCATAGCATTGTATTGCCATGTCAGCCATGATATTACTGCCATCTTTAATATTTGCTGTTTCTCTAAAAGGAGAATCTGTACCGCTTACATCGTGATGGTCTCTTCCTATCATTACTGGTCCTATTTCTTTATTACGAACCATTTCATTGAATTTTTTAGCTATTTTAATTCTGCCTGCAGCATCCTGATAAAGTATTCTGGCCTCAGTTCCAACAACAAGTTTGTTTTTTTCGGCATCCCTTATCCAAACATAATTATCCCTATCCTGAGGTCTCTTATTTGGATCTATGCAGTTCATTGCTGCATTGTCAGTTTTTATCAAATCACCATGGTTCCTAGATAAACATACCCATCTAAAAGGTCCATAGCCAAAATCAAATAATTCAGGACCCATTATATCTTCCACATAAGAAGGAAAAATAAATCCATCCTTATCATCTGTACCGTTTTTGGAAATTTCAGAAACTCCTGCATCATATATAGCCTTCATAAATGAGTTACCATAGTCGAAGAAATATGTTCCTCTTCCAACTAATATTTTAATTAATTCGAAATGTTTTCTAAGACTTTTATTTACTAAATTTGTGAATTCATCTCTATTATTTCTTAGCATTTCCGTTCTTTTTTCAAATGTAATTCCTTGAGGACAATACCCACCATCATATACGGCATGACAGGATGTTTGATCAGAAAGCAGTTCAATATTAATATTTTCTTTTACAGCATATTCTAATAAGTCAACTATATTACCATTATATGCAATAGATATTGGCTGCTTATTTTTCATATATTCCTCTGCAGTATTGAAAATTTCATTTAAATTAGAGGACACCATTCTTACCCAGCCCTGATCTAATCTTGTTTTAATTCTTGAGTAATCTACCTCTGCTATTATTCCTACCCCTCCAGCTATCTCTATAGCCTTTGGCTGAGCACCACTCATTCCTCCAAGGCCAGAGGATACAAAAATATGTCCTTTTAAATCATCATTACCATTAAGACCTAATTTTAGTCTGCCTGCATTAAGCAAAGTATTAAATGTTCCATGAACAATACCCTGCGGACCAATGTACATCCATCCCCCTGCTGTCATCTGCCCATAGTTTGCAACACCCATTTGAGTAGCATAATGCCAATCATTGGTGTTGTCAAATTGACCTACCATTAATCCGTTTGTAATGATTACTCTTGGAGCTGTGGGATTAGATTTAAATAATCCAAGCGGATGCCCAGACTCAATTACTAAAGTTTGATTATCAGTCATTACCTCTAGGTATTTCTTTATTAATCTATATTGCATCCAGTTTTGACATACTTGGCCTGTCTCACCATAAGTAACTAGCTCGTAAGGATAAAGAGCAACATCAAAATCCAAATTATTATCTATCATTACCTGAAAGGCTTTTGCCTCAATACAATTCCCCTTATACTCATCGATGGGTTTCCCAAAGATTTTACCTTCGGGTCTGAATCTATAACCATATATTCTTCCACGAGACATGAGTTCTTTTAAAAATTCTGGCGCTAAAATTTCATGATATTTCTCAGGAATGTATCTAAGAGCATTTTTTAAAGCAACTTTGGTTTGAGCGGCTGTAAGATTAAATCCCCTGTCAGGTGCTCTTCTTATTCCAATTATAAAACTCTGAATTTCAGGAAGTTCTTCATCAAGTTTTATTTTCATTGATCCTGAGATATTTAAATTATTAATCATTTTATTACCCCCAATACTTAGTTGTTTATATTTTACATATCACATTTAAATATATTATATCATAAATTTTAGAAAATTTTTAATACTTAGATATATTAAAATTCATAGAAAAAAAGCACCTTACGGTGCTTTTTTATTCAACATCTTGAATACTTATTTGTCTTATATGTTTTGTATGGCTCCATTCCTTTTTATCCTTATCCAGAATACCCTGTATTGTTATTGGAATCCATGTCAATGTGTATACACCATACAATAAGTACCAAATAAATATCTTTAGTGAATATTTTCTATCAGCAATAGCTAGAAAAATTACAAATAAACTTAAATATAATATATGTGCTAATGAAAGTTGATATAATTTTATGTTATCTCCAAATATAAGTCCAAAAATTATTACGTTTAAAGAATAAACACTAAATGTGAAAAATAATTTTTTGGATAATTTATTTTCTAAAAGCATAACTAATGGAGTAAATATAAACTGAAATACACTAAATATTTTCCAAACTATTGGCGCAAACAAATAGTTTATAACAAAAATACTTAAACCATGTTCACTGTTATTTTGCAATAAGGTAAGTACTGCGGATACTCCTATTAAAAGAGTTACAAAAGGCTGTATTGTGTATAATGCACAGTCAAAAGCTACGAAATTTTTCTCTCTTATTGCCTTTTTCATAAGCTTTGTAAAAAATCTAGAGGAAACATCTGCAAATCCTTGCATCCATCTCTTTCTTTGAAACCAGGATTGCTTTAATGTAAGCGGCTTTTCATCATATACAATTGCATTATGTGCCCAACCTACTTTTTCACCATTCAACACAAGTTTGCAGGTAAATTCAAGGTCTTCAGTTAAACAGGTGGCCCCCCAGCCTAGTTTTTTTAATATTTCTGTGTCTACACAAAAGCCTGTTCCACCAATTTGGTTTGATAATCCTAGGTTTGCTCTTGCAAGCTGAAACAATCTGTTAGCTGACCAAAATGAAATGGAGTAGGATTCTGTTATCCAGGAATCATCGGGATTTTTGCTGTCAATATAGCCTTGAACAACTTTATAACCATTTATTAGCTTATAATTCATTTCCTTTAAGAAATTTTTTGAAACCAAATTATCTGCATCAAAAATAGCTATGGAGTCATATTTTACATCCATTTCAAAAATCTTTTTAAACATCCAGTCAAGTGCAAAGCCCTTACCTCTTTTGTTCAGTACTTTTCTCTCAAATACGTTAACGTTATACTTTCTGGCAATTTCAGCGGTTCTGTCATTACAATTATCTGCTATAACAAAAATATCATACAATTCTTTAGGGTAATCTAACTCCAGTAGACTTTCAATAATTTTGTCAATAACAGCTTCTTCGTTATGAGCTGCAACTAATAATGCAAATTTTTTACTGGGTGTACAATTGTCAGCTCCATTGTCATTTTTTTTGTAAAACCCAAAAAATGATAGAATAAGATAGTATAGAGTTATTAAAAATACTGATATTTGGAAAAGTGCTGTAAAGTTAAATACAAATTTATTCATATAAATTATCCTTCCTTTGTTTCTACGTTCTTCA
>JAQSXU010000396.1 GCA_029256485.1 Clostridiaceae bacterium | reverse complement strand
AAAATACGTTTAGGACTAAAAATTAAGCTTTTACTACAATATCAACAAAAATTAACTATGATATGATACTATAAATTACAACTATGTGAATGAATTATATGGAGGGTTGTATGGTGACTTTTAAGAGTATAGGTAAGTTTAGTTTTAATGCAGCAATATTTATTCTTGGTATAGCAATTTCATTGGCATTGACTTTTGGATTTGCCATTGCTATTTCTATTGGGCAAAATGTTTTTTTCGGTAAGGGTGATTATATATTAATGTCAGCACAGGATTCTGGCACGAGAATAATGTTTATATTTGAAGTATTTTTTATATACATGTTTTTTTATTTAAAATATAAAAATACATTGAAAAGCTTCTCTACAGATAGGAAAATTACCTTCTATACTAAACATAAATCTAAAACTATAATTTTAATATCAATGATTATAATTTTATTGACTTATTATATAGTTACTAGTGTAAGTGTTTTTTACAATAATAAATTAATATATCATAGCTTTTTTATACCACAGGGTAAACAGTATTCATATTCCGATATAAAAGAAATAGATACAGGATTTTACCGTAGTAATATTCCACTTATAAAACAAAAAGGTGATTTCTATTATAATATTCTTCTTAAAGATGAAACTAAAATTAATGTTAGTAATTCAGGGTCAGTTTCAACAAAAAATGATAAAGATGTATATTTAGCTATAAGGGAATTAGACCAAATATTTGTGAAAACTGATGCAAAAAAAATAGTGGATAAAGAGTATTTTAGTATTGGGATTAAGAATTTAGACAAACTATATGTAAATAGGATAAGAGATATTTTGATTAATGTAAAGTGAAATATAAATGAAGGAAAAGTCTATGAAATAGAAAATAATTTTAAATTTTCACAGGAAATAAAGTCGAAAATTAGAAGAAATGATAAAATAAACAAATGTTTTAATATTTATTTTGTTTTTGACTGCACTTATTTGGAAAAATTATCATAAAAGAAGTAAAACTTACAAAGAAGAAACTCATAAGGAATTTCAATAAATTAAAGAAAGTGATTAAGAAAGATATAGAGGTACTCATAATGGATAAAGATACATATAAAATAGTTGAAGGTAAAAATTTCGGCTGGATAATAAATATAATAACTTTTATTTTATTTATTAGTGTTTGTGGTTTTGGAAGTTTTGAAATTTTTAACATACAAATATATTATCAGCGCAAGGCTAATCTGATTTTTTCACATATCGTATTAGAGATTATAATTATTCTATACATTTCTATTTTTGTACATGAGTTAGGTCATTTAATAATATCAAGAAAATACGGATATAATTTAAAGTTTTTTTGTGTAGGACCATTTTTTATAATAAAGGATAAGGAAAAATTAAAATTTAAAATCAAAATAACATCATTTTTACTTGGAGGAGCTGCGGGAATTGATATTCAAAGCTCTATAGAAGATGAAAAAGATTTTATAAGGCTTAAGAAAGATTTTAAAAAATTTTTAATAGGTGGATGTATATTTAATGGATTATTTGCAATGCTTGGCATATTATTAATGTTTAATAATGTTACTATTGATATTGGATTTATCATAGTATTTATAAATATATTATCAATTACAGGTTGCATTTTTCCATTAGGTGACATAGAAAAGATGGACATAGAAAAGATGATAAGTTTAAATAAAAATACAGAACATATATTCCTATTTATGCAAAATGATTTATTAATAAATTATGAGGTTAATGATTTTTATAGAGAAAAAATAGTTGATTTTGTAAATAAAATGTTGTCAGAAGGGCGATACAATTATGATGTATTAACTTGTATGCTCAGTTTGATTGAATATAATATAATTCATGATAAACTACAACCACAAGAATTCGATAGCTTTCTCTATTGGCTTACATATAATCATGAAACTTTAGAATTCCAGCATAAATTTTTGATAAGACATAAAATTAACAATATAATTACAAAAATAATCGAAAAATTTATCAGGAGAATAAAAGAGCCTCTGAATAATTTATATATGGAACTTGAAGGATATAGAAAGAATAAGAATATTCTAGAGAGTAAAAAAGCTTTTCAAAGGAAAATTACATATATTAAAGGGAAAAATATATAAATTACTAGCAAAAAAGATATTAAGAGTAAGTGGTAGAGTAGTGTAATGCTGAATTAATAAAATTATAATATAAAAAGTTATTTAAAGATCAGAGTTAAAAAGATTCTGATCTATATTTTTACTTAAAAATGAACAATAAATATACGGTTAAGACAAAAAAACAATCGTTTATTACAATATTCACAAAAATACACAAAATAAGGTATTATATGAACATACTATTTAACAACAAATATTGTCCAGTAAAAATAGATACTTTTTTATTGGATTTACATGAATTATCTAAAAATAAGTTGTCTATATTTATGTTTTTTATGTGTAAAGTTTTATACTACCTTAATTATAAGGCAAAACTTAAAGTAAAGGAAGAGGATGCTTTGGGATACAAAAGATATTTAGTTAAACAGCATGATGCCACAGATTGTGCAGCTGCATGTCTTGCAACTGTATGCATGTATTATAAGAAGGAAATAACAATAACAAAATTAAGAGATATTTTAGGTACAGACATTAGAGGAACTACACTAAGGGGCTTGGAAGATGGTGCCAAAAAATTAGGCTTTGACACTAAGGCAATTAGAGTAGACAGAGAAGGTTTTAAGAGTAAGTATACTCTTCCTGCCGTTGCACATTTAATTACAAAGGAGGGACTTAGTCATTTTGTAGTTATTCATAAAGTTAAAAAGGACAAGGTTATAGTATTAGATCCTGGTAAGGGAATTAAAAAGGAAAGTATTGATGATTTTTTTAAGACTTTTGATGGAATACTTCTTTTACTTATTCCAAACTATGAGTTTAGTGTTAAGAAGGATAAAAAGGAAAATATGCTGTCAAAGTTTATAGAAATACTACTTCCACAGAAAGCCTTATTTATATACAGTATTATTGCATCAGTAATACTTACAGTGCTGGGAATTGCATCTTCATTTTTTAACAAGATTTTAATGGATGAAATTCTCCCTTATAGCTTGAAGAACCAACTTATTATATTTACTATAGGATTTTCCATAATTGCAATAACTCAAATATTAGTTTCTGCTATAAGGCAGCAAATGCTTTTATATTTGTCCCAAAAGATAAATATTTCACTACTGCTTGGATACTTTAAGCATGTATACAAGCTTCCAATGAGATTCTTTGCTTCAAGAAAAGTAGGGGATATTCTCACAAGATTTAGGGATGCTTCTACCATACAGAATATTTCGACCTCTGCATCGCTGTCATTGATAATAGATATTATTCTGGCAGTAGCCTCTGCAATAATATTATACATAATGAATAATACACTTTTTGTAGTGGTTATAATACTTACAATCATAAGTGCAGCACTAATATATATTTTTAAAAGACCTTATAAGACAATTAATCTTCAGCAGATGGAAGCAGAAGCAAGTCTTAACAGTCATATAATTGAAAGCTTAAAGGGTATAGAAACTGTAAAGGTTAATGCAGCAGAAGATAAAAATTTAGAAAAATTAGAAACAGAATATGTAAAAAATTTAAAAATTGCCTTTAGAGAAGGGGTACTTTCAAATGTTCAGGGTTCAATTTCTTCAGCAGTATCAAATATAGGGAATATGGTGCTTATGTATTTAGGAGCCACCATGGTTATTGATGGAAAGATAACCTTAGGAAGTCTTATGGCATTTACCTCACTTACAGGCTATTTTATGGGGCCTATTGGAAGACTGATAAGTCTGCAGCTCAGCATACAGGAAGCAGGCATATCACTTAAAAGAATATCAGAAATATATGAAGTAGATAAAGAACAGGAAGAGGGAAATAAATTAAAGCTTCATAAGATTGATGGAGATATAAGACTTAATAATATTACTTTTAGGTATGGAAGCAGACCACCAGTACTTAAGGATGTGAGTATAGAAATACCAAAGGGAAAAAAGGTTGCTTTAGTAGGAGAGTCCGGAAGTGGTAAAACAACTATTTCAAAATTACTACTAAAATACTATACACCAGAGGAAGGAAAAATAAATATAAATGATTGTGATATTGAAGAATTGGATATTAACAATTTGAGAAAAAATATTGCCTTTGTACCACAAAATATAGAATTGTTTTCAGGTAGTATAAAAGAAAACATAGCCTTAGGTGTAGAAAACTATACCTATGAGGAGGTAAAGCAGGCTTGTGA